>CANRBH010000010.1 GCA_947628825.1 uncultured Clostridia bacterium
GCCACCCATAAACATTTATATATTAGCATAATCTACCAACTAAGTCAATAATTATAGCTATTTATGATATAGAATATAATAATTTTTAAATTATTATTTATAATAGTATTGACATTATAATAAGAATAGTATATACTATGTATATACTAAAGGAGGAAAATTAAAATGACAACGACTATTCAAAAATGGGGAAACAGCCAAGGCGTTAGGATACCAAAAACAATATTAGAAGATGTAGGTTGGAATGAAAATGAAGAAATTATAGTTATAGTTGAGAATGGTAAGTTAATAATGGAAAAAACAAAGAAAAAAAGAAAAAATATAAAAGAACTATTTGAGAACTATAAAGAAGAATATAAACCACAAGAAATAGATTGGGGAAAGCCAGAAGGAGAAGAAATATGGTAAAGCAAGGAACAATAGTAAAAATAAACTTTAATCCACAATCAGGACATGAACAGGCAGGGTACAGACCAGCAGTAGTAATAAGCAACAATATTTTTAATCAAAAAGCTAAACTTGCTATTGTTTGTCCAATCACAAATACAAATAATCATTTTCCATTACACATACCATTAGATGAAAGAACAAAAACAACAGGAGTGATACTTTGTGAACATATCAAAGCATTAGACTTAAATAGTAGATCTTATCAAGTAGTAGAAAAATTACCAAAAGACATACTAGAAAATGTTATTGATATTGTTTATTCAGAAATAGAAGAAATAGAATAGAACAAATTTAACATAATTTGTCAATAAAAGTAATGCAATAATTAATGCAATAGAAAAATAGAAATAAGTACCAGAAAAAATTTAAAACATAAAAGTATTAATATAAGCGAAAAACAAGAATTAAAATAAAAATAACACTATCTTAAAAATACTTACAATAGTGTTATTTTTGGTTAAATTGGCAGGGGTAGAAGGATTCGAACCCTCACGCACGGTTTTGGAGACCGGAATGCTACCATTAACATCATACCCCTATTTGACTACAATAATTATATTAACATATATTTAAGTTTTGTGCAAGTATATTTATTAAATAATTGCATTTACTTTTAAGAATTGCATCTCTTAGCTAATTTATTTTATAAAGTAAGACCTACAAAGCAAATATGCTATTGCAGGTCATTCTTTTTTACTGAAAAATTTTTTCCCATCCTTCAAGAAGTGCAGAAGGCTCTATCTGTAATATTTTGCAAAAACTTAAAAGATGAGGAAGGAATATCATATTTTTACCAGATTCATATCTTGATATTGTTGAATGATCGACTCCAGAAAAATATTCTAAATCAACTTGAGACAATAGATGTCTTTGCCGCCATCTTTTCAGATTTTTTCCAATGAGCTTTTTGAGTTCTTCATTCTGGGTGTTTTCAGTAATTTTTTTAGGCATTAAAATCCCTCCTAAAGTTTAGTAAAATGATTATAGCATTTAATATTATTCATGTCAAAGAAAAATTATTACAAAATCAAAGAAAAAAATATCATTAAATTAACAAGAAAATATGTAATCTTAATAATAAATAATATTGATAAATATAAAATTTTATGTTAAATTATATAAGAATAATAAAAATTTATAAGACAAGAAAAGAAAGGAAAAAATCATATAATATTTTATTATGTGAGAAGAGTAATTTAAAATGAAAGAATTATTAAAAAAATTTTTAAATAGAGAAGTAATTATGTATTTAATTTTTGGAGTATTAACAACAGTTGTAGCACTTGCTGTGTATTATGGATTGATTTTTACAATATTAAATCCAGAAAGCGCCATTCAGCTTCAAATAGCAAATGTACTATCATGGGTAGCAGGAGTAATTTTTGCATACATAACAAATAGAAAATATGTTTTTGAAAGTAAAGAAACTAATAAAGCAAAAGAAGTAAGTAAATTTGTAACATCAAGATTAAGCACACTTTTTTTAGATATGCTAGTTATGTTTATAGGAGTTACTTTACTTAAGGCAAATGATAAAATAATAAAACTAATATCACAAGTATTAGTAATAGTAGCAAATTATATTTTAAGTAAAATATTCGTATTTAAAAAAGAAAAACAAAAATAATGCAAAAAAGTATATTAATAAAAGAAGGGAGAAGTTGTTAGTTAATAAGGCTAACAGAAAATAGTTATGAAAAAATTTGAATCGGTTGCTGCAAATGAAAACAATCCAAAATGGGAAAATATGATTAAAAGGGAAGAAAAACTATATAATGATTCTAATGATTTACGTACTTGTTTTGAGAGAGATTTTACAAGAATACTTCACTCAAATGCATATAAAAGATTAAAGCATAAGACACAGGTATTTTTTTCACCAGAAAATGATCATATATGTACAAGAATAGAACACGTAAATTATGTAGAATCAGTAAGCTATACAATAGCAAACCATTTAGGACTAAATACAGAGCTTACTAGAGCAATATCTATTGGACATGATATAGGCCATGCTCCATTTGGACACAAAGGAGAAAAAGTATTATCAGAATTGTCAAGAGAATATGTTGGAATACCATTTTGGCACGAAAAAAATGGATTATATATGGCTGACAATATTGAATTATTAAAAGATAGAGAAGGATATAAAAGAAATTTGAATTTGTGCTATGCGACAAGAGATGGTATTATTTCACACTGTGGAGAAATTGATGAAAATAGTATAAAACCAAGAGATGAAGCCATAGACTTAGAAAAATATAATTATCCTAATGAATATGCACCATACACATGGGAAGGATGTATTGTAAAAATTGCTGATAAAATTTCTTATATAGGAAGAGATATAGAAGATGCTATTGATATTGGATTTATAGACAAAGATTTAAAAGATTTACACGAGATAACAGGAATAGAATTAAGCAATTCTTCTATTATGAACACTTTAATATTAGACGTATGTGAAAATTCTACAGTTGAAAAGGGATTAGTTTTTTCAGATAAAGCACTAAAACTTATGAACAATATAAAAGAATATAATTATAAAAATATTTATTCATCTGATAGAATGAAACCAGCTGATGAATATTTTAGTGTTGTTATAAATCAAATATTTGAGATATTAAAAAATACATATAACGGAGAAAATACAATTGAAGAGCTAGAAAGAGTAAGAAAATATTATCCAAAATTTATTACAAGATTTGAAAACTGGATATCTGATTATTGGAACATAGGACAAAGACAAGGACTAGAGAATAAAATATTGTATGATGCAAATAATGAAAAAGATTATTATAAAGCAATAATTACATTTATATCAGGAATGACAGACAATTTTGCAATAGATGTGTATAATGAAATTATAAGATTTTAAATCATATAATAATTTGAAATTAATATGCAGAACATTTTAATTTAAATAATTGCTATTTTACTAAAAATGTAGTATAATAGTAACTATACGGGGATGTAAATGGTTTCGACATTTTCCCAGAAGCATTAAAAGCGAGTAGTGGAGCTTAAGGCCACTTAAAAAATAAGCAAATTAAATATAAAAGCTGATAATAGAGAATTAGCTTACGCTGCCTAGTTGCAGTGTTCGTTTTATCTAAAGAGCCTACTGCTTTTGATAAAGCGTCGACTTAAAGTAGGAAACAAAGCTATTCTTTCCACTAGAATAGTGGGTATATAAAATGGATATATCTTATTATAATTGTTTACTTATTATAATAAGAAGAAACTTTTAAGTAAACTGCACTCGGAGAAATTAATGTGGAAAGGTTAGTGGACGTGAGTTCGACTCTCACCATCTCCACCAAATTGATTAAAAGCTCGAACTTTTAAGGGTTCGAGTTTTTTTATGAAATTATTGCTTATAAAATAATATAATGATATAATTGCAATAAAATAAACAAAGGAGTTGCATATGTCAATTAAAGGTACAGTTATTGGTAAAATAGTAAAAAGTGCTAAAATGAAATGGGACAATTTAGATGCCAGAGAAGCAGAAGAATTTATTGAAGGAGTTACATCTGCTGAACAAGCAAGTTCAGAAGTTACTTATGGTTCTGAGATAAAAGCAATAAACGCAATTGCTCAAATTGCACACTTATCTCAAGAAGAAACTAACGACTTAATAAATGAAGTTTATACAAATAAAAATATATCAAAAGAATTATCAGAAAAAATAAATAATTCAATTAATGGAGAAAATAAATATAAAAATATACTAAAAATTGTATCTTACATACATGATGAATGGGTAAAAAATAATTCAAATAATTTTTTATCTAGACCAAAAGATTACCAATTTGTTGATTATAGACTATTGCCATATAAAGAAATTTTATCTGATTTTTTATTTTTACAGCCAATATTAGAAGCATCTGGAATTAGTATTGAAGATGATAAACTAAGAGAAGAATTTTTAAATATTCAAAATGGATATTTAATTGATGAAAAAATTTTATCTCACAAAGTTCTAGTAGAAAGATTGATGTTAGCTTCACAATTTTATCCTAGCCTACAAGGATTAACAACTAAAGTAAACGATAAAGACGTATTGATTGATGATCTATTAAAAAATGAAGACATCGCTGAAAAAATGGCAAAACAAATTGAAGAACAAATTGGAAAGCAATTTGATGAACAAAATGAAGAACAAATTCGCCATCAAAGAACGGATATGCATACACATCTAAATGGTGTATTACCAGGTAAAGTAATGTCTGACTTAGCATTAAATTTACTTGAAATGGAAATAGATCCAAAATCATTAGAAATAGACAATAGTGTGGATGTTTTCAATAAAATGCAAGAAGCTTATAAAAATAGAAAGAAAATAGTAGATGAGTTGATAAAAAATGGACATGGGAATGATTTACTAAGAGCTATAGCTAAAGAATATAAAAAACATGGAATTGATTATGTAGAAATGACAACAGACTTTGAAATATTAAAAAGAATAAAAGAAAAAAAAATAGACATTTTAGCTATAGAAAAAGAAACAGGAGTATCTTTGCGATTTTTATTAGGACTAAATAGAAATAATTTGCCTTTAGAAGTATTTAATAATAAGGAAATACAAAATCTATTTGTTGATAATCCATATCTAGTTGGAATAGATATAATGCGGATATGAAGAACACGGAACAGAATTAGAAAGATTTTCAGATTTCTTTAAATTAGTTACATTTTATGCGAGGAATAATCCTCAGTTTTTAATTAGAGTTCATAGTGGAGAAAATAGAAATGATATAGAAGGAATAAAAAAATTATTAAATATAATAAAAAAAGAATCTAATTACTATGGAAATGGATATCCAAGAATTAGAATCGGACATGCAATACATTCAAAAATAGATAAAGACACAATAAATTTAATTAAAGAAATGGGTGTGGGTATAGAATTAAATCTTGCATCTAATATAAAATTAGGCAATATTGACGGAGTAGAAGATGAAAGAGCTAAAGCTGCTATTCAACTATACAATTCAAATGGAGTACCTATATTTTTAGGAACAGATGGATATGGACTTTACCAATCAACTCCAGAAGAACAATTCGATTTAGCAGAAAAATTAGGAGTTAATTTAGAACAAATTTTAATAAGTGAAGATAAATATTTACAAAAAAATAAAGATTTGAGAATGAAAACAGAACCATTACCTAATGATGAAGCTAGTTTAGCAAAAAGAAGAATAGAAGAAGCACTTAAATCAATGGGAATTATGGTGCTTCAAAGTCAAGATGCTAAGCCATTAGCAGGAAAAATACCAATAGTAGTTGCAGGTGGAAGTTTTAAAACAAGAAGTGATGGTGATTTGAAAGATTACAAAAAAATAGCAATAATTATGCAACTATTGGCAAATTTCATTAATCCAAAAACTTGTTATTTGGTTACAGGAGGAACTGACTGCGGTCCAGAGCATATATTACATCAAGCAATAAAAAACAGAAATGGAAAATCAACATCACAAATTCAATGTGTAGGAATAATACCTTCATATATAGGAAGACTTGACGAGATAAATGCTATTCAAGATTCTAGTAAATTAAGTAAAGGAATGACAGGGGCAATAGTTGACAAGAATGCATATAAAGGATGGAATGACTTTGCAACATTACTAATAAGAATGTCTAATAACAATTATAAAGTAAATCCAAAAGGGCCAAAAAGGGAAAAAGGATTTTGTATTTTTATTGGTGGTGGAGAAACTGTAAAAACTGAAATTATATTGGCAAGTCAAGGCTTATCTGCTAATGGAAAGCAAGAAATTGAACCAGTACAGTCATTTTGCTATAAAGGGTTTGGAAAAGATTCTGCATCACAAAGAGCTTTAAATAAAAGTAACGATAATATTAGTGGTTTCTCAGAGGCTGAAGAATTAATAAGAGAAATTTATGATTATGATAGAAAGATTTTTATTGATAGTTTTGATATTAATGAACTACCACAATATATCGAAAGAATAGAAAAAAAAGGAATTATAAATTATAAGTTTTTCTATGATACGCTAATAGATGAAGGAAAATATACAGAAGAACAGATGGATTATGTAATGAAACAAATAGAAAGCACAATAAAAAGTGGAGATGAGGATAAAATAGAAGGCATTAAAAAAATTATAAAATACAGTAAAGATTTAGAATTATTTATAAAAGCATATCGTACTTACTATGAAGAAAGACGCGCTAGTGAAATGCCAGCACAATTTATTAAAGGCGTTAGATTTGGAGAAATGAGTAAAGCTGGTGAAGTTATAGAAGAAGGCATAGAAAAAACAGAAAATTCTGAATATAATAGAACAGCTCAAGAGGAGGATAAAGAGAAGAATGGTAACAGATGACATCGCTTATGCTGAAGTATTTGAAATTTTAAGTTATATGAATAGATCTGCTATAATGAAAATACCAGTTGAAGTCATACAATATATAAAAGAAAATAGAAATACTGAATATATATCAAATATAAATCCAAATAATATTTTTAATCCACAAAATGTTTCTGATAAAGCAAGAGAAATACTTGCTTGGCTTGACATTACATATTTAGCAACAAATGAAAGTAAAAAAGAAAAATTAAAATTGTACAAAGAAAATGAAGAAAAATTTCAAGCACAGCTAAGAGAGAAATATAAAATAGATAGAATATATGAAAAGAGCTTTAATGATAATAATGATGTTTCTAAAGTAGAAAATGTACAGATGATAGAATATAAAGAAACAAAATGGTATAAAAAAATCTGGAAAAAGATTTTAAAAATATTAAGAAGAAATTAAATATATATAGATACTAAAAATTTATTTATTATTTATAAAAACTTAACTGTATTTGTTTTTTTAACCTTTTTAGGATATGGAATATTCTCTTCAGTTCTATATAATAAATAATCAACACTTGTATGATAAAAGTCTGCAAGTTTTGAAAGTAGTTCTATTGGAATACTTCTCCTATCTAATTCATAATAAGAGTAAGCAACTTGTGAAATATTCAAAAAGTCACTTAATTCTTTTTGGGTTAAGTCATTATCTTCCCTTAAACTTCTTATACGAGTTTCCATTAGATTTACCTTTCTAGAAATTTAATATAAGAGGATTATAAAATAGAACAAAGTGTTATATTTGATTTTAAAACATAATGTTTTAAAAATAGATTTATGGATATTAACTACAATAGGAATTTAATCTAAAAAACTTAATAAAATGTCTTGACTTTAAAGCCTTTCTGTTATATAATAGAAAGGCATGTAAGATTAACGTTGAAGTAGAATGTGGCTACACACCTTGAAAACAAGGCGATGGAGGGAACTTCTATGGAGTATGTCATGGCTTAGACCAGGCGGCAAGTTTTATAAATATTATAGCACTTTAGCCCCAAGATAATCATGCAAACTTGGGACATTTTAATGGTAATAATAGAAACACCAGGGTGCGTTTATAACTTCCGACCAAAAAAATTAAAATTTTTTAAGGAGGGAAAACAAAAATGGCAACAAAGAAGGAAAGCGAAAAGAAAGTTGTAGCAACAAAAGCTGCAAAGAAAAGTGAGAAGATTAGAATAAGACTAAAAGCTTATGATCACGTTGTTTTAGAACAGTCTGCTGAGAAGATAGTAGATACTGCTAAAAAAACAGGAGCAAAAGTTTCAGGACCTATTCCACTTCCAACAGAGAAGGAAATAGTAACAATTATTCGTTCTCCACACAAAGACAAAGATTCAAGAGAACAATTTGAATTAAGAACTCACAAAAGAGTTATTGACATTTTATATCCAACACAAAAAACAGTTGACAGCTTAATGAAAATTGAGTTACCAGCAGGTGTTGATATAGAAATTAAATTATAATTAGAATATTAAATACTACGCTAGCCAGTAGGTTAGCCAATAGGAGGATTAAAATAATGGAAAAAGCATTAATAGGAAAGAAAGTTGGAATGACTCAAATATTTGATAATGAAGGAAAAGTTATTCCAGTAACAGTAATTGAAGTTGGACCATGTACAGTTACTCAAATCAAAACTGTAGAACAAGATGGATACCAAGCAGTACAATTAGGATTTGGTGATGTTAAAGAAAGAAAATTAACAAAACCAGAGTTGGGAAAATTTACAAAAACAAAACTAACACCTAAAAAATATTTAAGAGAATTTAGAGTAGATTCAGTTGAAGGACTTAATGTCGGAGATGAATTAAAAGCTGATGTATTTGCAGTTGGAGATAAAGTAGACATTCAAGGAACTTCAAAAGGAAAAGGATTCCAAGGCGTTATTAAACGTCATGGACAATCAAGAGGACCTATGGGACATGGTTCTATGTATCATAGAAGACCAGGTTCAATGGGACCAACATCAACTCCAGGTAGAGTATTTCCAGGAAAGAACTTACCAGGACATATGGGAGATGTAACAGTAACAATACAAAATCTAGAAGTAATTAAAGTTGATTTAGATAAGAATGCAATATTAGTAAAAGGAAGTGTTCCAGGTGCTAAAGGCGCTATTCTAAAAATTAAATCAAGTGTAAAAGCTTAGGAAAGGAGGAATAGACAATGCTTAAAATAGATGTATATGATGTAAGCGGAAAGAAAGTTAAAGATCTTAGCTTAAATGAAAAAGTATTTGGAATCGAACCAAATGAAAATGTTGTTCATAGTAGTGTTGTAAATTACTTAGCAAATCAAAGACAAGGAACGCAAAACACAAAAACAAGAGCAGAAGTTTCTGGTGGTGGAAGAAAACCATGGAGACAAAAAGAAACAGGTCGTGCAAGACAAGGTTCAATAAGAGCACCACAATGGATAAAAGGTGGTATAGCATTAGGACCAAGACCACGTTCTTATGTTTATAAAATAAATAAGAAAGAAAAAGAATTAGCAATAAAATCAGTACTAAGCTCAAAAGTTCTTGAAAAAGAATTAGTAGTTTTAGACAAATTACAATTAAAAGAAATAAAAACAGCTGAAATGGTAAAAACATTAGCTAACCTTAAAGTAGAAGGAAAAGCATTAGTTTTACTACCAGCTAAAGATGAGAACGTAGAAAAATCATCAAGAAATATTAAAGGAGTAAAAACTCTAACAGTAGATACAATTAACGTATATGATTTAGTAAAATATACAAAATTAGTTGTAACAGAAGATACTGTTAAAAAATTAGAGGAGGTGTACGCATAATGTTACCAGAAGAAATAATATTAGCTCCAGTAGTTACTGAAAAAAGTAATGATGAAATTCAAATGGGAAAGTATACCTTTAAAGTTAATAAAAAAGCTACAAAGGTAGATGTAAAAAGAGCAGTTGAAAAACTTTTTGAAGTAAAAGTTCTAAAAGTAAATACAATGACTGTAAAAGGAAAAGAAAAGAGAGTTGGAAGAAGTGTTGGAAAAACATCAGATTGGAAAAAAGCTATTGTAACAATAGACACTAATCCAGCAGAACAATCTTATCTAGCAAAAGGCGGAAAAGAAACTAAAGTTTCTAAGAAATATAAAGACTCAATTGATGAGTTCATGGGAGCCTAAATTTAGATAAATATCGAGAAATAACTCGGATAATAAATACTATCTGTATGTAGAACAGGAAAAAATCTACAAATAAAAAATAAGGAGAATTTAAAATGGGAACAAAAAGATTTAGACCTACAACTCCATCATTAAGACAAATGTCAGTATCTGACTATGCAGAAATAACAAAGAAAACTCCTGAAAAATCTTTACTAGCAGTAAAGAAACAAAAATCAGGAAGAAATGCACAAGGAAAGATAACTGTAAGACATCAAGGTGGAGGAAATAGACAAAAATATAGAATTATTGATTTCAAAAGAAATAAAGAAGATATGAAAGCAACTGTTGTTGGAATCGAATATGATCCAAACAGAAGCGCAAATATAGCTTTACTAAAATATGAAGATGGAACTCTTTCATATATATTAGCACCAAAAGGATTAAAAGATGGAGATACAGTAGTTTCATCAGAAAAAGCTGATATTAAACCAGGAAATTGCATGAGATTAGAAAACATACCAGTAGGTACTCTAATCCATAATGTAGAAATCAATCCAAATCAAGGAGCAAAACTTGTAAGAGTTGCAGGACAATCTGCACAACTTATGGCTAAAGAAGGAAGATATGCTCATTTAAGATTACCATCTGGAGAAATGAGATTAGTTTTAGCAAACTGCAAAGCAACAATAGGTGTTATCGGAAACGAAGAACACGAAAATATCAAATTAGGAAAAGCAGGAAGAAAAAGACATATGGGCAAACGTCCAGAAGTTAGAGGTTCTGTAATGAACCCTAATGATCACCCACATGGTGGTGGTGAAGGTAGAGCACCAGTAGGACACGCAGGACCAATGACACCTTGGGGCAAACCAGCACTTGGATATAAGACAAGAGCAAAACATAAAAAATCAAATAGACTAATAACAAAGAGAAGAAAATAATGAAGGGAGAGAATAAAATATGTCAAGATCAAGCAAAAAAATGCCTTTCGTTGCTCCAGAACTTTTAAAAAGAATTGAAGCAATGAATGAAACTGGTGAAAAACAAGTATTGAAGACATGGTCAAGAGCATCTACAATATATCCACAAATGGTTGGACATACAATAGCTGTTCATGATGGAAGAAAACATGTTCCAATTTATATAACAGAAGAAATGATTGGACATAAATTAGGTGAATTTGCTCCTACTAGAACATTTAGAGGACACTCTGGAGCAAAAGCAGCTGACACAACAACTACAAATAATTAAAAAAATAAAAAATATTTATGAAGGAGGAAACTTACAGTGGCAGACGTAAAAGAAAAGAAAGTTACTGAGAAAAAGACAGCTGAAAAGAAAGTTACAAAAACAGAAACTAAAAAAGAAGTAAAAACTGAAAATAAAGAAGTAGCTAAAAAAGAAACAAAGACAGCTGCTAAAACAGTAGCAAAAACAGAAAGCAAAGCTACAAAACCAGCAGACAAGAAGCCTAAGAAAGAAAATGTTGAAGCTGAATTATCTGCAAAAGCAGAAGCTAGATATGTAAGAATATCAAGTAGAAAAGTTGGAATAGTAGCAAAACTAATTAGAGGAAAAAATGTTGATGAAGCTATGGCAATATTAGAATTTACTCCAAAAGCAGGTTCAGAAGTATTAACAAAATTACTTAAATCTGCAATAGCAAATGCTGAAAATAACAATGGAATGGATCATTCTAAGTTATATGTAGCAGAAGTATATTCTAACCAAGGACCAACATTAAAGAGAATTAGACCAGCTGCAAAAGGTTCAGCAGTAAGAATTAGAAAAAGAACAAGTAATACAACAATAGTATTAAAAGAACGCAATTAAAATTTAAAAGAAGGAGGCCTTAACAATATGGGACAAAAAGTAGATCCACGTGGATTTAGAGTTGGTGTAATAAACGACTGGAGTTCAAAATGGTATGCAGATTCAAAACATTTTGGAGATTATGTTGTAGAAGACCATAAAATCCGTGAATATGTTAAGAAAAAATTATATGTTAGTGGAATTTCAAAAATAGAGATTGAAAGAACACAAAAATTTGTTAAAGTTAATGTTTTCACATCTAAACCTGGATTAGTAATAGGAAAAGGTGGAAACTTAGCTGAAAGTTTAAAAAATGAATTAGAAAAAATGATTGACAAACAAGTTAATCTAAACATTATTGAAGTTAAAGATGTTGACACAAATGCACAATTAGTTGCAGAAAATATCGCAGGTCAACTAGAAAGAAGAATTTCATTTAGACGTGCAATGAAACAATGTATGCAAAAAGCTATGAAATCAGGAGCTTTAGGAATCAAATCTTCAGTTTCTGGTAGATTAGGTGGAGCAGATATGGCTAGAACTGAGTTCTATAAAGAAGGAACAGTTCCACTTCAAACTTTAAGAGCAAACATTGACTATGGATTTGCAGAAGCTGATACAACTTATGGAAAAATAGGTGTTAAAGTTTGGATTTATAAAGGTGAAGTTCTTCCAACTAAGAAAAATGTAACGGAAGGAGGAGATAACAATGCCATTGATGCCTAAAAAGACTAAATATAGAAAACAACAAAAAGGTAGATTAAGAGGAAAAGCAACAAGAGGAAATAAAGTAACAGATGGAGAATTTGGACTACAAGCAACTGAACTTGGAATGATTACATCAAACCAAATAGAAGCTGCCCGTGTTGCTATGACACGTTACATTAAAAGAGGTGGAAAGGTTTGGATTAAAATATTCCCAGATAAACCAAAAACAGCAAAACCTATTGGTACTCGTATGGGTAAAGGAAAAGGAAATGTTGAACTTTGGGTTGCTGAAGTAAAACCAGGCAGAGTTATGTTCGAAATGGGAGGAATTCCAGAAGAAGTTGCAAGAGAAGCTTTGCGCTTGGCTGGAAACAAACTATCTGTTAAATCTAAGTTTGTAAAAAAAGAAACTGAAATAGGTGGTGATGTAGATGAAGATAAATAAAATAAACGAAATGTCTTCACCAGCTCTAGAAAAAGAATTAGGAGAATTAAAATCAGAGCTATTTAAACTAAGATTTAGTTTAGCAACAAATGGATTAGATAATCCTATGAAAATTAAAGAAGTTAAGAAAGACATTGCAAGAATAAATACAGTTCTAACAAAAAGAAAGTTAGAAGAAAGTAAAAAATAATAATTATTAAAAAAGAATTCAAGAAAGGAGCATTGCCTAATGGAAAATAGAAATCTTCGTAAAACAATGATTGGTAAAGTTGTATCTGATAAAATGGATAAAACAGTAGTCGTTGCAGTTGAAACAAAGAAAATGGATAAGACATATGGAAAGACAAAAAAATATACTTACAAATTAAAAGCACATGACGAAGAAAATAAATGCCAAATTGGAGATACAGTTAAAGTTATGGAAACAAGACCTCTATCAAAAGATAAAAGATGGAGAGTTGTTGAAATAACAGAAAAGGCAATAATAAAATAATTTATTAAAAAGGAGGAAGTTTACTATGGTACAGCAACAAACTATACTAAAAGTAGCTGACAACACTGGAGCAAAAGAAATTATGTGTATCAGAGCTCTAGGTGGTTCATATAGAAAATACGCCGGAGTTGGTGACGTTATAGTTGCTTCTGTTAAAACAGCAACACCAGGTGGCGTTGTAAAAAAAGGTCAAGTTGTAAAAGCAGTAGTAGTTAGAACTAAAAAGCCAATAAGACGTGCTGATGGAACAGTTGTTAGATTTGATGAAAATGCAGCAGTAATAATAAAAGAAGATAAAACACCAACTGGAACTCGTATATTTGGACCAGTTGCAAGAGAATTAAGAGATAATGACTATATGAAAATATTATCTCTAGCACCAGAAGTTTTATAATAGAAAGAGGTGAAAATATGAAACTAAGAAAAGGAGATAATGTAAAAGTATTATCTGGAAATGATAAAGGCAAAACAGGTGAAGTTCTTGAAGTTATTCCTAAACTAAATAGAGTTATTGTTAAAGGTGTCAACATTAGAAAAAAAGCAACAAAACCTAGAAAAGCAGGAGAAGAAGGTGGAATAATCTCTAAAGAATTCCCAGTAAATGCAAGTAAATTAGCAGTTGTTTGCCCTAAGTGTGGAAAAGCAGTAAAAGTTGGATACAAAGTAGAAGGAGATTCTAAAGTACGTATTTGCAGAAACTGCAAAGCAGAACTAAAAAAATAATTGATGGAAAGGAGGTCTATTTAGACTAATGGAAATATTAAGAGATCAATATAATAAAGAAATAGTTCCTTTATTGATGAAAAAATTTAACTATAAATCAGTTATGGAAGTTCCAAGACTTGAAAAAATAGTTTTAAATGTAGGATTAGGAGATTTAAAAGAAAATCCTAAAGCATTAGAAGGAGCAATAAAAGACATAACAGCTATAACAGGACAAAAACCAGTTGTAACAAAGTCTAAAAAAGCTATTGCAGCTTTCAAGATAAGAGCTGGAGTAGATATTGGAGTAAAAGTTACATTAAGACAAGGAAAAATGTATGATTTTGCATACAAACTATTCAATGTAGCATTACCAAGAGTTAGAGATTTTAGAGGAGTATCAAGTGACTCATTTGATGGAAGAGGAAACTACTCAATGGGTGTTAAAGAACAACTTATATTCCCAGAAATTGAATATGATAAAGTTGATAAAGTAAGAGGAATGGATATTGTTTTTGTTACATCAGCTAAATCTGATGAAGAGGCAAAGGAGCTATTAACTCTTCTTGGAATGCCTTTCAAAAATAATTAATGAAGGAGGAAAAAAAGAGATAATATGGCTAAAAAATCTTTAAAAGTAAAACAACAAAAACCACAAAAATATCAAACAAGAGAATACAACAGATGTAAAATTTGTGGAAGACCACATGCTTATATAAGAAAATATGGGATTTGCCGTATATGCTTTAGAGAATTAGCACATAAGGGTGAGATTCCTGGAGTTAAAAAGGCTAGCTGGTAAAAAATAAATTAATCAAAAACGAGTAGTAGAAGGCGAACAAGCGAAAATTTTTGAAATAATACTAAGTTGTATATTGAAAAAATTTTTGTGAAGTTCAACGAACTAATACGAAGTTTTTCATTAATTTTAAATAATAAAAGAAGGAGGGATAAAAGTTGAATACAACAGATCCAATAGCAGATATGCTAACAAGAATTAGAAATGCAAACAGTGCAAAGCATGCAACTGTTGATGTTCCTGCATCAAATATGAAAAAAGCAATCGCTCAAATCTTAGTTGATGAAGGATATATTAAATCTTGTGAAGAAATAAAAGATGAAAAACAAGGAATTATTAGAGTTACATTAAAGTATGACGAAACAGGAAAAAGAGTAATTTCTGGTTTAAAGAGAATATCTAAGCCAGGATTAAGAATATATGTTTCAAAAGATGAACTTCCACAAGTTCTTAATGGACTTGGTATAGCTTTAATTTCTACATCTAAAGGAATTAAAACAGATAAAGATGCTAGAAAAGAAGGTTTAGGAGGAGAAGTCTTAGCTTATGTATGGTAAGACTTGTGAAACAATTAAAAATCAGCATCTTGCGTTGTCAAGCTGCGTAAAAATTTAAGAAGGAGGAAAGACCGAAATGTCAAGAATAGGAAAAATGCCTATTACAATACCAGAAGGTGTTACAGTTACAGTAGAAGGACATCATATTTCTGTAAAAGGACCAAAAGGAACTCTAGAAAGAGAACTTAATCCAAATGTTACAGTTAAAGTTGAAAATAATGTAGCTACAGTAGAAATACCATCTGAAGAATATGGAAATTTACATGGACTAACAAGAACATTAGTAAATAACATGGTTCAAGGTGTTAAAGAAGAATATACAAAAACACTTCAAATAAATGGTGTTGGTTATAGAGCACAAAAACAAGGAACAAAATTAGTTATGAATTTAGGCTATTCTCATCAAGTTATTATGGAAGCACCTGCTGGAATTACATTTGATGTTCCAGATGCTAACACAATAGTTGTAAGAGGAATAGACAAAGAATTAGTTGGTCAAACAGCAGCAGTTGTAAGAACAAAGAGACCACCAGAAGTATATAAAGGAAAAGGAATTAAATATGCTGATGAGCATATTAGACGTAAAGAGGGTAAGACAGGTAAGAAATAATCGTTAAACAAATAACAACTATAAAGAAAGGAGTTTGAAATGATTTCTAAAACAGATAGAAAATTTGAAAGAGATAGACGTCATAAGAGAGTACGTAGAAAAATTAGCGGAACAGCTGAATGTCCAAGATTATGTATGTTTAGAAGTAATCAAGGAATCTATGCTCAAATTATTGATGATGTAGCTGGAAAAACTTTAGTATCAGCTTCAACATTAGATAAAGAAGTAAAAACAAAGCATGGAAATTGTGAAGCTGCTAAAGAAGTTGGAAAACTTATAGCTTCAAGAGCTAAAGAAAAGAAAATAAAAGATGTAGTATTCGATAGAAGCGGATATTTATATCATGGTGTTGTAAAATCATTAGCAGAAGCAGCTAGAGAAGGCGGACTAAATTTTTAAGAGAAGGAGGAAAAACAAGTGCAAGGAAGAGAAGAAAGACAAGAAAACGAAACTGAATTAAATGAAAAAGTTGTTGCTATTAACAGAGTAGCAAAAGTTGTAAAAGGTGGTAGAACTTTCAGATTTAGCGCAGTTGTTGTTGTTGGAGATGGCGAAGGACACGTTGGTGTTGGAAATGGAAAAGCATCAGAAGTTCCAGACGCTATTAAAAAAGCAATAGAAGATGCTAAAAAGAATTTAGTAGAAGTTCCAATAGTAGGAACAACAGTACCACACGAATATATAGGAAAATTCGGAAGTGCAAGTGTAGTAATAAAACCTGCTGCAGAAGGTACAGGACTTATTACTGGTGGAAGTGTAAGATCAATATTAGAACTTGCTGGTTATAGAGATGTAAAAACTAAAGTTCTAGGATCTAACAATCCAAGAAATGTTGTTTATGCTACATTAAACGGTTTAAAGAATATGGAAACAATTGAGCAAGTAGCTAAAAAGAGAGGAAAGAAAGTAGAAGATATTAGATAGGAGGTGTAATCCATATGAAATTAGAAGAATTAAAGCCAGCACAAAAAGTTGCTAGTAAGAAAAGACTTGGACGTGGAGTTGGCTCAGGACTTGGAAAAACATCTGGAAAAGGACATAAAGGACAAAAAGCAAGAACTGGCGGCGGAGTTAGACGTGGATTTGAAGGTGGTCAAACACCATTATATAGAAGATTACCAAAAAGAGGATTTAACAATAAATTTGCAAGAAATTATACAGAAATAACTTTAACAATGCTTAACAAAGCTACAACTGATGTTGTAGATGCACAAAGCCTAATAAAAGATGGAATAATTAGCAAAGAAAATGATGGAATAGTAGTAATTGCAACTGGTAAACTAGAAAAGAAACTAACTGTCAAAGCAAAGAGATTTACTGCAAAAGCTAAGGAACAAATAGAGTCTTTAGGCGGAAAAGCAGAGGTGATTTAAGTTGTTTAAAACTATTATAAATGCTTTTAAAACACCTGAGATAAGAAAAAAGATATTATACACACTATTATTATTAGTAGTATTTAGATTAGGATGCTATATCACAATACCAATGGTAGATATAGTAAAATTGCAAGCAACAATGAATACTTATGCAAATAGTGTAACAGGAATGATTAACATGATATCAGGAGGAGCTTTCTCTAGATTATCAATATTTGCTATGTCAATCACTCCATACATTACAGCTTCAATTGTTATCCAACTTTTAGGAATGGTTATACCAGCCCTAGAAAGATTAACAAAGGAAGGTGGAGAAGAAGGAAGAAAGAAAATTGATAGATATACTAAATTAGTATCTCTAGCACTAGCCTTAGTTGAAGGTTTAGGAATATATTTCTCATACAAAAGTTCTGGAATATTCATAGAAAATGGAGCACTTACAGGATTCGTTGTAGTACTTTCATTGGTAGCTGGAACATCTTTACTTATTTGGTTAGGAGATAAAATATCTAGCAAAGGAATTGGTAATGGTATATCAATGATAATATTTGCAGGTATCGTATCAAGCTTACCACAAGCAGTAACAAGCATTGTTGGTCTAGCATTTCCAGATGGAGTATTTAGTACAGTTGGACTAATCACAGCAATATTAACAACATTAGGAGTATTACTTCTAGTTGTTGGAGTTGTATTTGTACAACAAGCAGAAAGAAGAGTACCAGTACAATATTCAAAAAGAGTTGTTGGTAGAAGAATGGTAGGAGCACAAAATACTCATATACCAATTAAACCAGCAATGGCAAGTGTACTTCCAATAATCTTTGCATCTGCATTTATGACATTTCCAGCAATGATAATACAATTATTTGTAAGCGATATTGAAACTAAAACAGGATTTTTAAGAGTTTTATATAATTTATCAATTGCTACATCTTCATCACAAGTTGGATGGCAATATACAATAATAAATGCAATTATATATTTACTATTGATAGTTGGCTTTACATATTTTTATACTTATGCAACATTTAACCCAGCTGAAGTAGCAAATAATATAAAACAAAATGGAGGATTTATTCCAGGAATTAGAGCAGGAAAACCTACAGCTGACTACTTATCATCAGTACTTTCAAAGATATTATTATTTGGAGGACTATTCTTATCAGCTATAGCAATACTTCCAATGCTTGCAAGATTCACAGGATTAAATACTGCATTTGGTGGAACATCAATACTAATTGTAGTTGGTGTTGCAATAGAACTAGGAGATCAATTACAATCACAACTTGTAATGAGACATTATAAAGGATTCTTAGATAAGTAATGACTAAGCTTAATGAATATTTTATTAATAATTAAAAATATTGTAAATTCGGCAGTGCCGCGTAGCGACCAACCGAAGTGAAACGAAGGGCGAATGGAGCAACAACCTTTGGTTTGTTGCGACAACAAGGCACAGAGAATTACAATATTTTTAATTTTCACAAATATTATTATGTTAGGAGAAATTTTATGTATATAATAATGTTAGGAGCGCCAGGAAGTGGCAAAGGTACAATAGGAAAAGAAATCTGTAATAAATTTAATTTAGTTCCATTCTCTACAGGAAATATGTTTAGAGATGAAATTAAAAGAGAAACAGAGCTTGGAAAGAAAGCAAATGAGTATATTTCTCAAGGAAATTTAGTTCCTGATGAAGTTACTATTGCTATGGTTCAGGAACAATTATCTAATTTAGAAAATGTTTTATTAGATGGTTTCCCAAGAACTATAAATCAAGCTGAAAAATTAAAAGAAATATTAAGTAAAACTGGAAAAAATATAACAGCTGTAATAAATCTAAGAGTTCCAGATGAAGATATAATAAAAAGAACTGCAAGCAGAGTAGTTTGCACAAATAAAGATTGTGGAGCATCATTCAACACTATATTTATGCCTCCTAAAAAGGAAGGTATTTGTGATGTGTGTGGAGCACCACTTACTGTAAGAGATGATGATAAACCTGAAACAACTAAAAAGAGATTAGAGACTTATTATAATAGCACAGAGCCACTAATTTCATATTATGAAAAAGAAGGTTTATTAGAGCAAATAGATATTGATATCTATTCTCCAACAACAAAGGAAGATACAACAAATAAAGCAATAGAAGCAATAGAAAGAAGATTATAATAGATAGCAATACAAAAAACAGAGCAATAAACAATACAAAGTAGATTATAAAGAAGGAAATAAAATGGTTACAATTAAATCTAAATCTGAAATAGAAAAAATGAGAGAGGCATCACGAATTGCTAATCTAGCACAAAAAGCAGTCGAAAAAGCAATAAGACCAGGAATTTCAACATTAGAATTAGATAGAATTGCAGAAAGAACTATGAGAGAAAATGGAGCTATTCCAGCTGAAAAAGGATATCCTAGTGGAATGAGAGGAGTGCCTGATTTTCCGGGTTCTATTTGTGCGTCTGTAAATGATAACATAATTCATGGTATACCATCTGAAGCAAATATATTGCAAGAGGGTGATATAGTAAGCATTGACTTAGTTGCATATAAAGATGGCTTTAATGGAGACTGCGCTAGAACTTATGCAGTAGGAAAGATAAGTGATGATGCTCAAAGACTAATTGATATTACTAAACAAGCATTTTTTGAAGGAATAAAATATGCAAAGAAAGGTTTTAGATTAGGTGATGTAAGCCATGCAATAGGAGAATTTGTTAATCAAAATGGTTTTTCTGTAATAAAGGAATTTGAAGGCCATGGAATTGGTAGAGAAATGCATGAAGATCCAGGAATACCAAACTTCGGAAAAGCAGGTAGAGGTATAAGACTAGAGCCTGGTATGACTTTAGCCATAGAACCTATGGTAACAGCAGGTTTGCCAGATATTTGTCAAGATGAAGATGGTTGGTCAATATGGACTTATGATGGAAGTCTATCTGCACACTATGAAAATACAATTTTAATTACAGAAAAAGAGCCAGAAATATTGACATTAGCTTAAAAATATAATATAATAATTATTGTGTTAAATTCGATAACTATGTAAAAAATTAAACAGGGGAGTTTAAAATATATGTCTAAAGAAGATATTATTGAAGTTGAAGGTACAGTCTCAGAAGCTTTACCTAATACACTATTTAAAGTAAAATTAGAAAATGGACATGAAATTTTAGCACATATCTCAGGAAAATTAAGAATGAATTATATTAAGATTTTACCAGGAGATAAAGTTAAAATTGAACTTTCTCCATATGACCTAACAAAAGGTAGAATAACATGGAGAGCAAAATAAAACGTAAAACAAAATTCATATTAAGTTAATAAAATTACGGAAAAAATGAATTAAAAATTAAACAAAAATAAATTTAAAATAAAAAATCTAATGTTGAAGTGTGAAGTGAGATGTAATATTTATTACATTTGACCTCACATATCAACTATTAGAAAACTATAGGAGGTGTTTCAAAATGAAGGTAAGACCATCTGTAAAGAAAATGTGCGATAAGTGCAAAGTAATCAAAAGAAAAGGTGTAGTTAGAGTTATATGCGAAAATCCAAAGCATAAACAAAGACAAGGTTAATTTTTAGATATCAACACAAATCTAGCAAGCGGCTGATTTAGATTTGTGTTTATATATATTGTTGTTATATTTAATATAACAGCAAAAACTATCTTAGTATTTCTAAAGACTAGATAAATGATAAATGTTTTAATGAAAACCTTTCAAGTTAGAACATTTAAAGTTTAAATAGTGCATTTCACCTTTAGAAATTAAAGATAAAAAATTATTTATACAAAAAGAAAGAGGTGTAAAAATGGCTCGTTTAGCAGGAGTAGATCTACCTAAGGAAAAAAGAGTAGAAATAGGACTAACATACATTTATGGGATAGGCTTAAAAACATCACAAAAAATTCTTAAAGATGCTGGAGTTAATCCAGATATAAGAGTTAAAGATTTAACAGCAGATCAAGAACAAGCAATTAGAAAAGCAATGTCTGGATATACTGTTGAAGGTGATTTAAGAAGAGAAGTAGCATTAAACATTAAACAATTAGTTGAAATGGGATGCTATAGAGGTATGAGACATAGAAAAAATCTTCCAGTAAGAGGACAAAGAACAAAAACTAATGCTCGTACAAGAAAAGGACCTAGAAAATTAGTTAGCAGAAGTAAATCAGCTGACAAATAAAAAGATTTTTAAGGAAGGAGAAATATAATGGCTACTACAAAAAGCGCAAGCAAGAAAACAACAAGAAGAAGAGTTAGCAAAAATATAGAAAGTGGAAAAGCTAATATTCATTCAAGCTTTAACAATACTATAGTTACAATAACAGATACTCAAGGAAATACAATATCTTGGGCAAGTGCTGGCGGACTTGGATTTAAAGGTTCAAGAAAAAGCACACCATTTGCAGCTGGTGAAGTTGCTGAAACAGCAGCAAGAGCAGCAATGGAACATGGATTAAAAACTGTAGAAGTATATGTAAAAGGACCAGGAGCAGGTCGTGAATCTGCTATAAGATCTTTACAAACAGCAGGTCTAGAGATTACATCAATTAAAGATGTAACACCAATTCCACACAATGGATGCAGACCACCAAAAAGAAGAAGAGTTTAGGTAAAAGACCTATTAAATAAATTGAAAGGAGAAATAAAATGTCAAGATATAAGGACGAAGTTTGCCGTATCTGCCGTAGAGAAGGACAAAAGTTATTCTTAAAAGGCGAAAGATGTTATTCTGACAAATGTAGCATAAGCAGAAGAAATTATGCTCCAGGTCAAAATGGACAAAAGAAAGCAAAGCTTTCTGAATATGGCACACAATTAAGAGAAAAGCAAAAAACAAAGTCATTCTATGGTGTTGGAGAAAAACAATTTAGAAAATATTATGGAATGGCATCTAAATCAAAAGGAAAAACAGGTGAAACTTTATTAGTTTTATTAGAAAGCAGATTAGACAATGTAGTTTACAGATTAGGTTTTGCTAGTTCAAGAACACAAGCAAGAATGTTAGTAACACATGGAACTTTTGATGTAAATGGAAAGAAAGTAAACATCCCATCTTACTTAGTAAAAGAAGGAGATGTAATATCAGTTAGAGAAATCAAGAAAGACAATGGAACAGTAAAAGCTGCAGTTGAATCAAATGAGGCTAGACCAGTTCCAACATGGCTTGAAAAAGACACTGAAAAATTATCTGGTAAAGTTGTAAGATTAGCATCAAGAGAAGATGTTGACATACCAGTAGAAGAGCATTTAATAGTAGAGCTTTACTCAAAGTAATATTAATTGTTTTAATTTTAATTTTTTATAAATTATTAGGAGGTAAAAATGATAGAATTTGAAAAGCCAAATATTAAGTGTGTAGAAATTGATAAAGTAAAGAACTATGGTAAATTTGTATGTGAACCTTTAGAAAGAGGATATGGAATTACTATAGGAAATTCTTTAAGAAGAATACTACTTTCTTCACTACCAGGAAGTGCAATAAAAAGTGTAAAAATTGAAGGTGCAGAACATGAATTTACTACTATACCAAATGTTGTAGAAGATGTTCCTGAACTAATTTTAAATCTAAAAATGGTTAGATTAAAATTAGATAAAAATGAAGAAAAAACACTTAGATTAGACTTCAAAGGTGAGGGTGAAGTTAAGGCTGGAGATATCATTACAGATGGAACAGTAGAAATATTAAATCCAGACTTACATATTGCAACAGTTTCAAAAGGTGGAAGTTTACATCTAGAAATGGTTGCTGATATGGGAAGAGGATATAACACTGCTGAGAAAAACAAGACGCCTAATCAACCAATAGGAGTAATATCAATAGATTCAATATATTCTCCTGTTAAAAAAGTAAACTACTCAGTAGAAAATACTAGAGTTGGACAAATGGTTGATTATGATAAATTAACAATAGAATTATGGACAGATGGAAGTTTAGAGCCTTATGAAGCTTTAAGTTTAGCTGCTAAAGTTTTAAATGAACATTTAAAATTATTTGTTGATTTATCAGAAACTGCAAAGAACACTCAAATAATGGTTGAGAAAGAAGAAGATGAAAAAGAGAAGATTTTAGAAAAACCAATTGAAGAACTTGAATTATCAGTAAGATCATTCAATTGCTTAAAGAGATCTGGAGTATCAACTGTTGGAGATTTAACAAAGAAAACAGAAAATGACATGATGAAAGTTAAGAATCTTGGAAAGAAATCACTTGAAGAAGTAATTGAAAAATTACATGATTTAGGATTAGATTTAACACAAGAAGAAGAGTAGTACAATCATCAAATAATATACTTGAAGTTTATATATTATTCAAAAAAGGAAGGTGAAAAAAGTGGCAAATAGAAAGTTAGGAAGAACAACTGATATTCGTTTATCTATGCTTAAAAACTTAACAACTGATTTAATTTGGCATGAAAAAATAGAAACAACTGAAGCTAGAGCTAAGGAAGTTAAAGCAATAGCTGATAGTTTAATAGCATTAGCTGTAAAAGAAAAAGATAACTTTGAAGAAGTTGAAGTAAAAGTTGTAAAAGCTAAATTAGACAGTAAAGGAAACAAAGAAACAGAATTAGTAAAAAGCAAGAATGGAAAAGAATTCTTAAAAGTTGTTAAAGAAGAAAAAACAGAAAAAAGACAAAAAGATAAACCATCAAGATTAAATGCTAGAAGAAAAATGATGGCAAAGCTTAATAAAGTAAAAGACAGCGATGGAAACAATATTGATTTAACAGATAAATTATTTAATGAATTAGCTACAAAATATTCTACAAGAGTAGGTGGCTATACACAAATAATTAAGAAAGGTACTCGCAGAGGAGATGCAGCTGAAACTGTTATATTAAAATTAGTTTAATAAGATAAAAAAATTGGGGGATTTTATATTCTCCTAATTTTTTTACGTTTTTTTACTATTTTAGATTCAAAATCTCATAAGCAGAGCAAAGCTCACAACCTTTACAAGTTTTAACTTTATCACCAAAAATAAGCTCAATAGTTTTAATAAAATTATCCTTTGGAGAAGATAAATGCAAAATAATCTGTCTTGGAAGAAGTCCAACTAAAGTATTCAAAACATAGTCATTATTGCTAAAACTTATATCAGAAAGATATTTAGAATCAAACTCATCAAGCGCAATAATACTACCATTCTCAGAAAGTAGAATAGCTTCATTATTTACATATACTAAATTCACAATATCCTTATTAGGAATCTTAGAATCTACATAATCTTTAAGTAAATTAACAAATTCAATATATTCTTTATCAATAATAAATTGATTTACAGACTCTTGTAATAAATCTCTTAAATACGCAACATACTCTCTTAATCTAAAATTAAGAAAACCCTCCAAAACAATAGACTTATTATCTTTCAAATAATCTTTTAACGGAATATATATTTTATTAAATTTAAACTCTTTTTCGTAGTTAGAAATTTTATTTATTAGTATCTTATACTCATCAAAAATAATCTTTTTATCATTTCTATCAAAATAAAAATATTCAAATTGAATTAATCTTTTAACTTTTTTAGGTTCATAAAAAATTTCTATTGATTTTGCTATTGCTTTTGATAAAAAATCATAAAAAGCTTCAAAATTATCCCCTCTAAAATGAATAATTACATTGTCATAAGTCTTAAAAGAATGTTTAGAATACAGTATATTGTCAATTCCAGATTTGTTAATTTCATTTATCAAAAAGTCTTGTAAATCTTTGTTGTTATCCTTAATGCAAATTGAAATCATAAATCCTCCATAATGTTAGCTTTAGTATTTACTTCTTATAGATATATTATTCATTAAAAATATTTCTGCTATTGATTTTATAAATTAAATACGATATAATTTATTTGTGAAAAAATGTTTAAAATAAAATAAAAATAATATTAATTAAGATAAAAAAACATACTGGAGGAAGAAATATGCCAAGAACAAAAGGTGCAAAGGGAAAATCTACGAAAGAGCAAAGAAAAAGAGAAAAAGAATTACAAAGAAAATTAAATATAACAGTCATGGTTTTAATGGTTATAAGTATAATATTAGCAATACTTATATACACAAAATCAGGATATTTAGGAAAAACTTTAAGTCCAGCACTTGGAGGAGTTTTGGGATATATAAAATATCTAATTCCAGTAGGACTTTTGTGCATGGCACTTTTTATAGCTTATGAAAGAGATACAAAATATTATTCAACTAAAATAACAATGTTTTTTGTTGTATTAGTTTTAGTAGATGTTATTTTAGCATGTTATCAATATTCAAAAGGAAATATAGATGTAAATGGACCTATTGAAAGCGCGTTATCAAGAGGCTATGAGCTAGGAACTACAGATATAGGTGGAGGAGTTATAGGGACTTTAATAGCATATCCACTAATTAAGTTTATAGGTACTCCTGCAACAATAATTGCTTCAATAGGAATTTCACTTATACTAATAGTATTTATGTTTAGCCTTCACCCAGCAGACTTAATTTCAAGATTTATGGATAAAATATTTAATAAAGAAGAGGACGAAGAAGAAACAGATAAGAATAGAAATGTTTCGACACAAGAATTACCAAGAGAAACATGGAGAGAAAGAAGACAAAGAGAAAAATTAGAAAAACAACAAGCACTAAAAAGCAGAGAACCTTTAGAAGAACAAATTACAATCAACTTAAAAGAACCTAAAAAATATGACCATTCACAAGATGGTTTAGAAGTACCAAACTTTAAATCAGGAAAAACTATAAAACCAATTCAAAGTGTAGCAAGTAGTCAAGGTGAAAAAGCACAAGAAGGACTATTCTCAAGTCAAGAAGTTGAAAAAGAAGCTAAAACAAAAGAAGTTTTACAACTAGAACATACATTAACAGTAGAAGATGAAAAATATGAATTTCCTCCAATAGAATTATTATCTCTAGGAAAAGGAAATGATGAAGCTGGAAGTAGAAAACAGTTATTAGCAACAGCAGAAAAATTAAGAAGAACACTATACAGCTTTGGAGTATCAGCAAAAGTAGAAAATGTATCTGTAGGACCAGCAATAACAAGATATGAATTAGCACCAGCAGAAGGTGTTAGAGTAAGTAAAATTGCTAATCTAGCAGATGATATAGCATTAAGCTTAGAAGCAGAAACAATAAGAATAGAAGCACCTATTCCGGGAAAACATACAGTAGGAATAGAAGTACCAAATAAAGCAAAGGAAATAGTAGCTTTAAGAGATATAATAGAATCAGATGAATTCGAAGACTCAAAATCAAAAGTAGCATTTGCTTTAGGAAAAGATGTAGCAGGAGATGTAGTTGTAACAGATATTGCAAAAATGCCACACTTACTTATAGCAGGAAGTACAGGTTCGGGAAAATCTGTATGTATAAATACTTTAATAACAAGTATAATTTATAAAGCAAAACCAAGTGAAGTAAAATTACTTATGGTAGATCCAAAAGTTGTTGAACTTTCAGTATATAATGGAATACCACATTTACTAATACCAGTTGTAACAGACCCTAAAAAAGCAGCAGGAGCTTTAGCTTGGGCAGTACAAGAAATGGTAAATAGATATAGCTTATTTGCACAAAAAAATGTTAGAGATGTTAAAGGATATAATGAAGCAGCAGAAAAAAATGGAGAGCCTAAATTACCACAAATAGTTGTAATTATAGATGAGCTTGCAGATTTAATGATGGTAGCAGCAAAAGAAGTAGAAGATGCAATTTGTAGATTAGCACAAATGGCAAGAGCAGCAGGAATGCATTTAGTAATAGCAACACAAAGACCATCTGTAGATGTAATCACAGGTATAATTAAAGCAAATATACCATCAAGAATAGCATTTGCAGTATCTTCACAAGTTGACTCAAGAACAATACTAGATGGAGCAGGAGCAGAAAAACTTCTAGGAAAAGGAGACATGCTATTCTATCCAACAGGAGCAACAAAACCAACAAGAATCCAAGGAGCATTTATATCAGATAAAGAAGTAGAAAATATAGTTAAATTTGTACAAAAAGATGGAAATCCACAATATGATGAAAGAATAATAGAATCAATTGAAAGAGCAGATGAACCAGAAAAAGTATCAAACAAAAATGATGAAGAAGATGAGGTAGATGAACTTTTAGATGAAGCAATAGAAATGTGCATAGAATCAGGACAAGCATCAACTTCATATATTCAAAGAAGATTTAAGGTAGGATATGCAAGAGCAGGAAGAATCATAGACCAGATGGAAGAAAGAGGTATCATTTCAGGATATCAAGGAAGCAAACCAAGAGAAGTACTTATGTCCAAAGAAAGATGGCAGGAATTAAAAATGGCACCAGCAAGACAAGTAGAATCACAAGCTCCAGTTGAAGAAAACGAAAATAATAGTGAAGGAGAGTAAATCATTGAAAGGCAAGATTTTAGCAAGAGATTATAAAGAAGAACTAGCTAATATTGCAGAACAAAAAAGGTTTAAACAAAGTGCTGGAAACCTTCTTCTTAGTATGTTTTATAAAACAGAAGATAGCTTTTATAATTATGCAAAAGTTAAAAGAGAGATTCCAGATAGAGATGAGTTTCTAAGAGATATTGTAGACAATGTAAGAAAAAATTGCATAAATATAGAAATTGCAGAACCAAATTCAAATCTAGCAAAAGCATTAAAGGCAAATAAATGTAAAATTATATCTGATAATTCAAAAAAAGGAAAAACTGTTATATCATTTCCAAATGAGAAAAATCTTCTTTATGCAATCTCAAAAGCAAGCTTGCCAAACCTAGATGAAAATTTATCAACAACAGCAAAAGCAATTTTAACCACTTTATGGATAGGAAAATGCATTTCAATTTCTGAAGTAATAAGAGATTTCAATGGTTGGTCATGGTCAATACTTCCAAAAGAAATTGAAAGTACAGAATGTAATATTATTTATGTATTATTAACATACCTTTATGGATATAAATTTATAAACAATATTGATAGTCACAATTTAAATTCTCTACGCAAAAACATGCCTGATGAACTATGGGACCAATTAGAAAAAGTAGCAACTCAATTTTACTTAGCTTATGACAAAAATGAAAATGAACAAGTTTTAAAAATGCTTGCAGCATACAAAACTAAAATTGCTGAAATGAAAGACCAAGAAGCATACATTGAAAAGATTGGAAAAGAGAAGAAAAAAAGTCTTACTGAAATAGGAAAAATAGATGAAATTTTAAGTGACCCTAGAGAATTAAAAAAACAATATATAGCATACAATTCTAAGCTAAAAAATGAAGACAAGATATTTAGTGTAAGTCACTATGAAGACTTATTACAAAAAAGAAGACAAGAAGCAGTTAAAAAAATAGCTAATTATAATAGAATGCAAAATCCTAATGAATTTATTAAATATAGGGATGAATTAAGATTAAAAGTAAAATTCTTTGAAACAAAAACAGATATAAGCAAATTTCAAGATGAATTTTTAAAATGTTTTGAAAAGAAAATAGAAGCAACAAATGATAGAAAAGGCTTAACAGACTTAATATATGAAATAAGATATTTAAATTATATACCAAATTGTAAAATGAAATTAAATAAATTGCAAAGAATAGTAATACCAAAAGCAATAGAAGCAAGGGTTTTAAATCCAATATCTAATAATGATGACTTAGATTATAGATTATTAGAAGGAATATTTGATATGCAAGTTGTTTCACTAGAAAGCTTATATATTAAGCTTGAAGCTTGTAACAATGGAATCAAGGTATCAATATATGAAGGAGATAGCTTAGAAAAACAATATGTTGTAAGACTTCCAGAAGGAAGCGACGTACAGATTAGAAAAACAAGAAGGACAAAGATTTTTGAATAGAAAGGATATACAAATGAAAATAACTTTTTTAGGAGCTACAAAAGCTGTAACAGGCTCAAATTTTTTAGTAGAAGCGGCAGGCAAGAGATTCTTAGTTGACTGCGGTTTGCACCAAGGAAGAATGGAAGAAGAATTATTAAATGATAAACCATTTGAATATGAAGTAACACAAATAGATTTTTTACTATTAACACATGCACATATAGACCATTCAGGAAGAATTCCAAAATTATATAAAGACGGATATAGAAATCCAGTTTATGCAACAAAAGCAACTTGTGACTTATGCGAAATAATGTTGCCAGATAGTGGACATATACAAGAAACAGAAAATGATATAAAAAATAAAAAGCGTAAAAGAGCAGGACAGAGAACTCTTTTAGAACCATTATATACAGCAAGAGATGCAATAGATTGTATGGAAATATTTAAACCAGTATCTTATGATGAGATAGTAGATATAACTCCAGAAATACAAGTAAGATTTAATGATGCAGGACATATGCTAGGTTCTAGCATAATAGAAGTATGGGTTACTGAAAATGGAAAACAGGAAAAGATAGTATTTTCAGGAGACTTAGGAAATAATGATATACCATTATTAGCAAGTCCAACTATGATAGAAAGTGCAGATTATCTAGTAATGGAATCAACTTATGGAAGTAGACTACATTTAAGAAATGATGACAAAGCTTCAATGTTTTTAGATATAGTATCTGAAACCATACGAAATGGAGGCTCTGTAATAATACCATCATTTGCTGTTGGTAGAACTCAAGAAATTTTATATGAATTAAATAAAATAAAAGACCAACATAAAGATGATGAGGAATTTCAAAATAAGTTTAAAGAGTTAATGAATATACCAGTTTATGTAGATAGTCCATTAGCTGTATCTGCAACTCAGGTATTTAAGAAAAATATGGACTTATTTGATGATGAAATAAAAGAATTTATTTCAAGAGGTGATAATCCACTTGAATTTCCAGGATTACATTTTACACAATCTGTTGATGAATCAAAAGCATTAAATGAATCAGATGAACCAGCAATAATAATATCTGCAAGTGGTATGTGTGATGTTGGAAGAATAAAACATCATTTAAAACATAATATATGGAATCCAAAAAGTACAATATTATTTGTAGGATATCAAGCACCGGGAACCTTAGGAAGAAGGATTGTAGATGGTGATCCTAAAGTAAAAATATTAGGTGAAGAATTTGCAGTAAAAGCTAGAGTAGAATATATAGAAGGATATTCAGGACATGCTGACCAAAACGGATTACTTTCATTTGTAGCATCATTTACAACCAAAAGACCAAAACATATATTTTTGGTACATGGAGAACCAGATTCACAAGAAGTATTAAAAGAAAAATTACTTGAAGAAACAGGAATTGGAGTATCGATTCCTGAATACGGAGAAGAATATGTACTTGATGATAATCTAGAAAAAACTCAAAAATATACAAATCCAGTAAAGAAAGAATTTGATAGAATAGAGTTAATAAATAAAATGCAATCACTAGAAAATGAACTAGAAGATATGAAACACGCTTTAAAGGAAAACATAAGAATACAATCATCTTCAGACGAAGATTTAGCAAAATTAAATAACAGAGTAGTAGATTTAAGAAAACAAATAGTAGAAATTATGAATAAAGGGGAAAACTAATGAAAAAGAAATATTATAATGACGCTTTTATAGGAAATAAAAATATAATAGCAAGTTTTAGTAAATATGGAGAGCTATTAAGATTATATTATCCACTTCCAGATTATAGACAATATTCAGATTTTTTTCATGTTGGAGTTAAGATAAATGATTCAAATATCATTTATCTACATAGTGATGTAAATAATAAATATAATCAATATTATAGTGAAGAATCAAATGTTTTAAATACAGAAGTAGAAAATACTTATTTTCATTTAAAAGTAAAACAAACTGACTGTGTTATGATAAATCAGGATGTTGTACTAAAGAAGTATGTATTTAAAAATGAAAATACAATAGACTTGGATGTAAGGTTTTTAGTACGTTCAAGTGTGCTCTCATCATATAACAATATGGCAGGAGGAATGATTGAAAATAATGCGTTAATACAATATAGTTATAACTTTACATCTGCAATATTTTCTAATGAAAAATTATATAGTCATCAATTAAATGATGTAGATAGAACTATATCTTCAGGAGAAATTTATGATAAAGATTATATAGGAATGTCAGAGGATTCTGCAATAAGCTATGACTTAGGAACTATTAAGCCTGGCGAAAAAAGAGAATTTTCTCTTATGATGTATATAAAATACGAAGAAGGCAACATGAAGGAAGTAACAGAAAAGATTACTAAATTGAGAAAATTAAACGTTGATAAGGAAATAGAAAAAGTTAATAAATACTGGAAGAAATATTTAGACGAGCATAATACACTAAAGCTAAAGAAAGACGGAACTGACTTTATGAATAAACTAATAAATGTGTATAATAGAACAATTTTATTTATGCCATTATTAGTTAATGAAAAAACAGGAGCAATAACAGCATCATTAGAAGTTGATGAAGAAAGAGATAGATGTGGAAAATATGCATACTGTTGGCCTAGAGATGCAGCTATAATATTAAATAATTTAGACCATTTAGGATTTGATGATTTAACAGAAAAGTTTTATAGTGTTTTCTTAAAAAATACACAATGCAAAAATGGAATGTGGGAACAAAGATTTTTTTCAGATGGAAGATTAGCTCCATGTTGGGGATATCAAGTTGATGAAACTGCAATAGTTGTATGGGAAGCTTATGAGCATTATAAACTTATGGAAAAACGTACAGGAAAGAAAAATAAAAAGTTCTTAAAAGACAATTTAAAAATGTTAGAACTTGCAGTAACATTTCTAGAAAAATATATAAATTACATATTAGGAAAAGAAGAAAAAGAAGACTTAGTTAGAATAGAGTTAGAGAAGAAATACAATTATAAAGAAAGAGATGAAATATATAAACATCCAAGCTATGACATATGGGAAGAAAATGAAGGAATACACTTATATTCTCTATCAAGTATATTTGGAGCATTTAGTGCGATGATAAAAATATATGATGAAGTTGGAGAATTTTATACAAATAATAGACTAAAGCAAGATGATATTATTTTAAATAAAGCAAGATATGAAAGCTTATTAAGAGAAATAAAAGAATACATATTAAATAATCTAGTAGACAAAGAAAAGAAAGTTTTACTAAGAAACACAAGTGATAGATTAGCTGACATAAGTGTATTAGGTTCAGTTATACCATTTGGAGTATTTGAACCAGAAGAAAAAATAATAAAAAATACAGTAGAATATTTAAATATGACTATTAGAACATATTTAGGTGGATACTTAAGATATCAAAATGATAGATATATTGGAGGCAATAATCCATGGATTATTGCAACAGCTTGGATGGGAATGTACTATAAAAAAATTGGAGACACAAAGTCAGCAAACGAATGTCTAAAATTTATTGTAAACAGTGCAAATCCACTAGGATTACTTCCAGAACAATCAAACAGTGAATTAAATCAAACTTGGGTAATTGGACTAGGATGGTCACATGCAATGTTTATAGGAATGTTAATAGATTAATAAGAAAGGAAGTATAAATGGCTAAGACAAAAACTATATTTGTGTGTAGTAATTGTGGATATGAATCTCAAAAGTGGCTTGGAAAATGTCCGGCATGTAATTCATGGAATTCTTTTTATGAGGAAAAGTTACAAGTAACTACTACATCAGGCACAAATGTTAAGCTAAAAGAAACAGCAAAACCATTAAATTTAAATCAAGTAGAAGGAAAAGAAGCAATTAGAACAAAAACGGGAGTAGAAGAACTTGATAGAGTTCTTGGTGGAGGAATAGTAAAAGGTTCATTGGTACTTCTTGGAGGAGAACCAGGTATAGGAAAATCTACTTTAATTTTGCAGATTTGTGATAAGCTAGCAAATGATGGTAAGGTATTATATGTATCTGGAGAAGAATCAGCAGAACAAGTAAAATTAAGAGCAGATAGACTAAATATAAAAAATGACAACATAATGTTTCTAGGAGAAACTGATATAGATGCTATTGAAGCGGAAATATTATCAATGAATCCAAAACTTGTTGTAATAGATTCAATACAAACTATGTTTTCAAATGAAATAACATCTGCTCCTCGGAACAGTGAGTCAAGTAAGAGAAATAACAGCTAGAGTAATGAAATGTTGCAAACAAAATAAAATTACAACTATAATAATAGGACATGTTACAAAGGACGGAAATATAGCAGGCCCAAGAGTTCTAGAACACATGGTAGATACTGTTTTATACCTAGAAGGTGAAAGATATTTTTCTTATAGAATATTAAGAGGAGTAAAAAATAGATTTGGCTCAACTAATGAAGTTGGAATGTTTGAAATGCAAAATGAAGGAATGGTTGAAGTAACAAATCCTTCTAAAGTTTTAATATCAGAAGATCAAGGACAAGTTCCGGGAGCTGCAATAGTTTGTAGTTTAGAAGGAACAAGACCATTATTAGTAGAACTACAAGCACTAACCACTCAAAGTTTTTATGGTATACCAAAAAGAACCGGAAGTGGTATAGATTTCAACAAAATTGCACTAATAGTAGCAGTACTTGAAAAAAGAGCAAATCTAAGTTTAGGAAATCAAGATATTTACTTAAATGTAGTAAGTGGAATGAAGATAAATGAACCAGCAGTAGATTTAGGAATAGCATTAGTTATAGCATCGAGCTTTAAAAATACATATATTTCTAAAGATACGGCAATAATAGGAGAAGTAGGTCTAACAGGAGAAATAAGAACAGTAAATATGATAGATAAAAGGCTGAAAGAAGCAGAAAGACTGGGAATAAAAAAATGTATAATACCAGAAAATAACAAAAAACTATTGAAAAATACTTACAAATTAGATATAATAGGTGTTAGAAATATTAACGAAGCCCTTAAAGCAATAGGGTTATAATAGTTACTATTTATGTTTCTTAAATAACGTTAAATAGGAACTATAATAGGAGAGCATAATGGAAATTGTTGAAATCTTAAGAATGATAGCACCTGGTACTCAAATAAGAGAAGGTCTTGAAAGTATTTTAAAAGCTAAAACTGGAGCACTAATTGTTATTGGTGATGGTGAAAAAGTTATGAATATAGTCGATGGAGGATTTAATATAAATGTTGATTTTACTCCAGCTAAACTATATGAACTTGCTAAAATGGATGGAGCAATAATATTAAGTGCAGACTTAAAAAAGATATTATTTGCAAATGCACAACTTATGCCAGACAGTAATATTCCAACAAGTGAAACAGGAACAAGACATAGAACTGCAGAAAGAGTAGCTAAAATAACAGGTAATGTTGTAATAAGTATTTCACAAAGAAGAGAAATTATAACTATATATAATGGAATAGATAGATATGTTTTAGAAGATACATCAAAAGTAGCAGCTAAAGCAAATCAAGCATTACAAACAGTTGAAAAATATAGAAAAGTTTTTGACAATAAGATAAGCATGCTTAATGAATATGAATTTAATGATATGGTAACTCTACAAATTATTGTAGAAACAATACAAAGAATAGAGATGCTTATGAGAATTGCAGATGAAGTAAAAAAATCAATTTATGAATTAGGAACAGAAGGTAGGCTTATTTCAATGCAATTAAATGAACTAATAGATGGAGTTGACAAAGAAGAACTTCTAATTTTAAGAGATTACATTTCAAAAAAAGATGTATATGAAGCATATAAAGAGATAAGAAGTTTAACATATGAAGATTTAATGAAAACAAATTTAATTGCATCTATTATAGGAATTAAGGAAACTGATAAATTAGATGAAATTACGGTTTATGCAAGAGGATATAGAATATTGAATAAGATACCAAGAATGCCTAATAACATAGTAGAAAATATAGTAAAGAAATTTAAATCATTTCAAAATCTACTATCAGCAGATATAAATGAATTAGATAATGTTGAAGGTATTGGTGAGGTAAGATCAAAAGCAATAGTACAATCACTAAAAAGAATGCAAGAGCAATTTATATTTGACAATATGATTATTTAGTAGTATAAAATATATATTGCGTGGTTTATAGGCTACCATAAAAGCCTAAATACATATAAAGGAATAGTAAAATGAAGAAAGAAAAAGTAGTAAAAAAAGTAATTTTAGTATTAACGGTAATTGCAATATTAGTAGTTTTAGGATTAATTGCTTTTGTTGTAAATACAGTAATTCAAAAAAATAATTTTGTAGGAAAAAATCCTATTGCAAAAATTGAAATAGAAGGAAAAGGAACAATTACAGTTGAACTATATCCAGAATATGCACCAAATACAGTTGCAAATTTTATAGCATTAGCAAATCATGGATTTTATGATGGACTTACATTTCACAGAACCATTCCAGACTTTATGATACAAGGTGGAGATCCAAATGGAGATGGAACAGGAAGCGCAAAATTAAGTGATATAGGTAAAAATTCAACAGAAGAATATGCAATAAAAGGAGAATTTATAATAAACGGTTATAGAAACAACACTTTAAAACATAAAAGAGGAGTCATATCTATGGCAAGATCTGATTACAGTTCATTAGCAGGTCTAGCAACTAAAGGATATAACTCAGCATGTAGCCAATTCTTTATAATGACTAAAGATAATACAAGTTTAGACGGACAATATGCAGCTTTTGGTGAAGTAAAAGAAGGAATGGATATAGTTGATGAAATATCAAATGTAGAAGTAGAAACTAGAGAATCAGGAGAAGAAGGAAAGACAGCAGATAAACCAATAGATCCACCAGTAATTACAAAAATCACAGTTGATACATTTGGAGTAGATTATGGAATGCCAGAAACAATGGAACCATTTGATTATTCTTCATATTTTAGTCAACAATATAATGGATAGAAAATCACTAATAAAATTTAATTACATAAATAAAGTTATTTTCAAAGAATATGAAAATAAAGATAACCTCAAGTATCTACCTATTTAGGCAGTTGCTTGAGGTTTTTCAGCTTTTATCCAATTATCAAATTTTCTTGAATATATTTTAAATTATATAGAAAAATTTGGATATAATAACTATTGGAAAGTTTTAACCATAGTAAAATAAAAATTACATCTACGACTAAAAAACTGTCGAAATACAATTTTTTAGTCGTAGACCTATTGAATTTTTATTTAAATTATAATATAATATATATGAATAAAATTGTGTAAGGAGGCAAAATAAATGGAAATAAAAAGAGATTATTACTTAAATAAAATTATAAATGCAGAGCATAATGGCTTAATTAAGATAGTTACTGGTATTCGTAGATGTGGCAAATCTTATTTATTAAATCATTTATTTTATAATTATCTTATAAATAGAGGAACACCAGAGAATCATATCATAAAAGTTGCACTTGATTCCATAGAAAATAAGCATCTAAGAGAGCCTTTGAAGCTATATGAATATATAAAAGAAAAATTAAAAGATAAGAAAGACTATTATATAATATTAGATGAAATTCAATTAGTTACTGATTTTGTAGAGGTCCTAAATAGTTTATTAAGAATAGAAAATGTTGATATTTACGTAACAGGTAGTAATTCAAAATTCTTATCAACTGACATTGTAACAGAATTTAGAGGTCGTGGCTATGAAATAAGGATGTATCCATTAAGCTTTGCCGAATTTATGACAATCTATAAAGGAACTATAGCAAATGGTTGGAAAGAATATTATACTTATGGAGGACTACCACTTGTTACACAAATAAATGGGATAGAAGGCAAAACAAATTATTTAGCAGAACAAAAAGAAAATGTGTATATAAATGATGTACTTGAAAGAAACAATATAAAAAATGATGAAGAATTGAGAATATTAGTTGAAATAATTTCCTCAAGTGTGGGGTCTTTATCCAACTCAACAAAATTGGCAGATACATTTGAAAGTACAAGAAATATAAAAATTGGAAATAAAACTGTAAATACTTATTTAACATATTTAGAGGAGGCTTTTATAATAGAAAAAGCTAAAAAATATGATATAAAAGGAAAAAAGTATATAGATACTCCATCAAAATACTATTTTACAGATACAGGACTTCGTAATGCTTTTGTTAATTATAGGCAACAAGATGAAGGACATATAATGGAAAATATAATTTATATTGAATTAAGAAAAAGAGGATATAATGTAGATATTGGTATGATAGAAACAAGAGCAAATAATGAATATAAGCAATTAGAAGTAGATTTTGTTGCAAATAAAGGAGATAATAAATACTATATACAATCAACTTTAAATATGAATGATGAAAAAGTAATAGAAAGAGAACAAAAGCCACTTTTAAAAATAAATGATTCTTTTAAAAAAATTATTATAGTAAAAGATGATATAATGCGTAACAGAAATGAAGATGGAATTATAACAATGGGAATATTTGATTTCTTAACAGATCCAAATAGTCTTGAATACTAGAAGAAAAGCAAAAGTTGTAGTGGCTTTTGCTTTTTTAGTGATAACAGAAACTTTATTTTCTTTGTAGCATTGCATAAAAGAATTAAAAGTAATATAATAAAAGCAAATCAAAAGTAAAGAGAAAGTAAAAGAGGAGTAAGCATATGATAAAAATATATAATACAGATATAGATACTAATAATACAAAGGAAATTAAAGAATACAAAAAAGGAAGTTGGATAAATCTAATAGAACCAACAGATGTTGAAATAAAAGAAGTATGTGAGCAATTAAAAATAAAAGAAGATTTTCTAAGATATTCTTTAGACTCAGAAGAACAAGCAAGAATTGACTCAGAGGATGAAGACAACACAATTCTTTTTATTATAGATGTTCCAATTATTGAAAAAGATCCAAGAACTAATAAAGAAGAATATTCAACTATGCCAATTGGAATAATTATTGTAAGAGATGATTATATAATTACTGTATCAACAAAAAAATGCCCAACTTTAGATGAAATAGAAAATAATAAGCTAAAAGATTTGATAACATATAAGAAAAGTAGAATGCTTTTTCAAATATTTTATAAAAATGCATCACATTTTTTAAGGTATCTAAAAAGAATAAACAAAGAAACAGAAATAGCAGAATCTGTTTTACAAACTTCTTTAAAAAATAAAGAATTATTAACAATGTTAAGTTTGGAAAAGAGTTTAGTTTATTTTACAACATCACTAAAATCAAATGAACTTGTTATGGAAAAGACTTTAAGAGGAAAGATACTTAGATTATATGATGAAGACGAAGATATACTAGAAGACTCAATTACAGAAAATAACCAAGCGATAGAAATGGCACAAATATACAGCAATATCTTAAATGGAACTATGGATGCTTATGCTTCAATAATTTCAAATAACTTAAACATAGTAATGAAATTTTTGACTTCAATTACAATCATAATTTCAATTCCAACTTTGATATCTGGATATTGGGGTATGAATGTCCCAGTTCCATTTGCTCACCACCCATTTGGTTTTATAATAGTAGTGCTATTCTCAATCATTCTATCAATTCTTTTAATGATTTGGCTTAAGAAAAAGAATATGTTAAACTAATAAAAATAACTATATTAATTATAGTTGTTATTAGTAACTATATAAAAATTACTAAACAAAAATTTTATAAAAAATTTTTATATTTCTTCTTGACATATAGAACTTTTGTTTGTATAATAAATACAAACAAAAGTTTGAAAGGGAGAAATTTTTATGATTACTACATTACATATAAAAAACATTGGAATAATAGATGATTTAAGCGTAGAACTTAATTCGGGATTTAATGTATTTACAGGAGAAACAGGCGCTGGTAAAACCCTAATTATAGATGCAATAAATATAATTTCAGGAGGAAGATTTTCAAAAGAAATAATTAGAAAAGGTGAAGAGTATTCTTTTGTAGAATTAAATTTGTATTTACCAGAAAATGAAAATGCAGTAGATGGAAACATAATAGTTAGTAGAGAAGTACATACAAATGGAAGAAACTCATGTAAAATAAATGGTAGATTAGTAACAGTATCTGAACTTAAAGAATTTATGAATTCTGTAATAGATATACATGGACAAAATGATAATCAAAAAATATTAAATTCAAAATATCATATCAAATATTTAGATGACTTTTGTGGTGAAAATTTAACTAAAATATATGAAGAATATAAAGATTTATTTTACAAATATAATGAATTAAATAAAGAACTAAAAAACAACTTAGGTGATGAGAAAGAAAGACAAAGAAGACTAGATTTATTACAATATGAATTTGAGGAAATAGACCAAGCTAAGTTAAAAATAGGTGAAGAAGATAATTTAAATGAGAAAAGAAATTTGTACATGAATTATGAAAAGATTTCAAAAGGTCTAAATGAAACAAATGGTAGTATTGATAAGTCTGTTGATTTAATGAGTAGTGCTATAAAGTCAATGGAAAGTCTAGAAAATATAGATGAAAAGTATAGTGCTAAAATATCAGAATTGAGAAATATTTTTTATGAATTAGAAGAATTTTCAAGGGATATTAGTTCATTAAATGATGATATGTATTTTGATGAAAATGAACAAAATGAAATAGAAGAAAGATTAGACTTAATATTTTCATTAAAAAGAAAATATGGAAATAGTATTGAAGAAATACTAGAGTACAAAAATAAAACAGAAGAAGAAATAAATAGAATAAATAATTTAGATGAAGTAAATAGCAAAATAAGAAAAGAACTAGAATTAGTTGTAGAAAAAATGAAAGAAAAAGCAAGCCTAATGCACTCACTAAGAGAAAAAACAGCAAAAATATTAAGTGAAAAAATAAATACAGAATTAAATGATTTAGAAATGCCTAATGCAAAATTTAAAATAGAAATAAAACAAAAAGGAGAATTTAATAAAAGAGGACTAGATGAAGTAGAATTCTTTATTTCAACTAATCTTGGAGAAGACTCAAAAGAGTTATCAAAAATAGCATCAGGAGGAGAGATGTCTAGAATTATGCTTGCAATAAAAACAGTATTAGCAAACACAGACAGCACACCAGTTTTAATATTTGATGAAATAGACACAGGAATAAGTGGAAAAGCAGCTAAGTCAGTTGGACAAAAATTAAAACTAATAGGAAAAAATCATCAAGTAATATGTATTACACATCAACCTAGCATTGCAGCAAAAGGAGATGAAAACTATTTTATTAGTAAAATAACAGATGGAGAAAGAACACATACTCAAATAAGAAGATTAGAAGAAGATGAAGTAATAAATGAAATAGCTAGAATTTCTAATGGAGATATTACTGACATAGCAAGAAAACATGCAATAGAACTTAGAAAGTCAGCTTAAAATCAACAAAAGCAAGTAAATGTATAGAAAAAATGGAAAGTACTTATAGATAAAAAGAGAATATTTTTAATTAAATATTCGTAAATAATAGATTATAAGAAAACTAAATTACAAGAGGAAATGATGAAAAAAGCAATAAAAAACATTATTTTAATAATTTTAATAGTTATATTTTTATTTTCTACATATAAAGTGGTTAGCTATTTAGTAGAAGCAAACAAAAATAAAAAGCTTAATAATGAGTTAATAGATAAAGCAATCACTATAATTGAAGACGATGAAGAAGTAGAAGATGATGAAAATAAAGTTCCATTTACAGTAGATTTTGAAAAACTAAAACAAGAAAATAGTGACATAGTAGGATGGATCTATTCTAAGGACACCCCAATAAACTATCCTGTTGTGCAAAGCAAAGATAATAATTATTATTTAAGAAGATTAGTTACTGGAGAATATAATACTGCTGGAAGTTTATTTATGGATTATAGAAATGATTCTAATATGGAAGACAGTAATACAATAATTTATGGACACAATATGAAAAATGCAACTATGTTTGGAACTTTGCAAAAATATAGAAATCAAGAATATTATGACAACCATAAGATTATATATTACTTTACTCCAGAAAAAAATTATATTGTAAGAATATTTGCAGGATTTACTGAAAGCGTTGAATCAAGTTTATATCAATTAGGTAATATAAATCAAAATAGTATAGAACAATTATATAGAAAATCTAATTTCAAAAGTGATGTAACTGTGGCAGAAGAAGATAAATTTTTAATATTATCAACATGTGCTTATGAATATGATGGAGCAAGATATATTGTAGTTGGACTTATGCAGGAAATAAGTTAATAAATGGAAAAGATATATGTCGGGAGTATAAATGGCGAGAATGCCACTCCAAAAAAGTCTGTTATATGCCCAACCATTTCCCGATGCAACCGACGAGCAGAGTTCGGTTGTAGCTTTGGAACCCTGTGACACAGTCACAGGGTCTTTTCTAGTGCGACGTGCATGTCATTTAGTTAATCGGTGAAAGTCCGTAATGGAGGTGTGTATCATCAACCACATAGTGAA
>CANRBH010000011.1 GCA_947628825.1 uncultured Clostridia bacterium
AAATTATTTTACAAATTTATCTAATAATTGTTTTCTACATTTTTCTTCAAATGTATCATCCAATTTTTTTAATTCAATTTTTCCACTATTTTTTTCTTCACTTATTTTTCTTTCTAAACAATATTTTATTATATAATCTGCAACTTTTGGATTTTTTGAAAGTAATGGTCCATGCAAGTATGTGGCAATTACATTTTTTTGAAAAAATCCTTCTTCTTTATCTTCAAATTTATTGCCATTTCCAGTTATAACTTTTCCAAATGGAGTATCTACATTAAATGTTTGACCTCCGTGATTTTCAAATCCTATTACTTCGGTATCTTCACCATCTAAAGTAGCTTTGGTAACAATGTTTCCTATACATCTTTTTCTTCTATCTGGTTGTGCTTCTGTATAATAATCAAATACCTCTAATCCTGGAATTATATTTCCTTCTACACCCTTATAGTACTTACCAAATAATTGATATGCACCACATATTAGCAAGAAGAATGTTCCGCTTTGTACAGCTTCTTTAATTCCCTCCTTGTGTCTCATTAGGTCATCAGATAATATACTTTGTTCATTATCTGCTCCACCTCCTGCAAAAACTATGTCATAGCTTCTGAAATCAGGACTATCATCTCCTATTGAGTACTCGTCAATTATAAGTTTTATATTTCTTTGCTCACATCTATATTTTAATACTTGAATATTTCCAAAGTCACCATATAATTCCATTATATCTGGATATAGATATAATAATTTTATTTCTTGCATTTCTCTTTTGCCTTTCAAAATTTTAATTATATAATTTTTAATCTTTTTTCTTATCTAGCCAATGTTTACCATCAACCACTCTTGTTACTACCATTGAAGATACTGTATCTCCAACAACATTAAGCATTGTAGCTGGTGGGTCAATGATTGTCGCAATTATTGTAAGTATTGGTAATGCTGCAACTGGGAATCCCATCATTGATATGATTAACATTTCTGATATTGTTCCTCCACCTATTGGTACTCCTGCAATTAAAAGGTTAGCAAGTAATGCAACTCCTATTACTTTAAATACCATTGCTGGTGTATCTATAGTCATTCCAAATAGGCATACTAAAAACATTATTTTAAATACTGCTCCTATTGCAGAACCATCTTTGTGGAAACTTGTTCCCATTGGTATTGTTGTTTCTGCAACATCATCAGATGCTCCCATTTTTTTAGCAGCTTCAATGTTTACTGGAATTGATGCTGCACTTGAGCAAGTAGCAAGTGATGTAAATGTTGGAGCTAATATGTTTTTCCAAAATACTTTTACTCCTTTTTTACCTCCTGCTATGAAAGCATAGAATGTATATACTACAAAGTAGAATACGAATGCTACTACTGTGTATAGTATAAATGTTTTTAAATATCCTAATGCTATTGATGCTCCAAAGCTTCCAACTAATGCTGCAAAATAGCAACCTAGTCCTACTGGTGCATAATACATTATTATTTTAATAATATTTTGTATAACATCATTTGCAGAATTTAAGAAGTCTAAAAATGGCTTTGCTTTTTCTCCTGATAATTTTGCTGCTAATCCACATAGTATAGAAAATACTAATATAGCAATTATATTATCTCTTGATAATAATTTTGAAAAGTCATTAACAGTAATTAACTGAACTGTTCTTTCTGCAATACTTAATTCTTCTTCTTCAGTTTCTTCTGCTCCATCTTCTTCTAATGAAGCTCGAATTGCCTCTCCGTCTTCTGTATCTACTAGCTTAGTAAATGCTGTAGATAAAAGTCCTACTGCTGTTGCAATTAAAGTCATAATAACGAATACAACTATAATTGTAATCATTATTTTTCCAAATCTTTTTGGATTTTTCATTTTTGCGATTGCTGTGGTTATGTTTAAGAAAATAAGTGGAACGATAACAACTAGTAACAAATTAACAAAGATGTCTCCTAGTGGTTGTAAAACAGTTGCTTTTTCTTGGAATATAATTCCTACGATTGCACCAACGATAAGAGCAACTAAAAGAATTATCGTTGATTTGTAATTTGATAAAAATTTTTTCATAATACTACCTCTTTTTTTAGCGGTAACGAGAATATAGTTATATTCTTCGAATTTATTGCTATTATAAACTATATGATAAACTTTTTCAATATATTTCTATAAATTTTTTGTCAAAAAAAGTAAATACAGTTATTTTCTCATGCCTTGTTGTCGCTGGGGCGACCTAAAGGTCGCCGCTCCATTCGCGCTACGCTTGGTCGCTACGCGGCTTATTCAAAAATAACTGTATTTAATTTAAAATCCTTTTAGTTTTAGTAAAACCTTTTTAACTAATTGTTTTGGATTTCTTATTTTTAAATTTTTTGATATTTTTCTTTTCTTTAATTCTGTTTCATAATACTCTTTATTTTCACCACTTAAATCTGGTAAAACTGCTAGTAAAGAATTTGTTATAAATATTTTTAGATTATCTTCTGTATAGTTATCTAATTTTAATTCTTTTGATTGTTTTACCATTTCTTCAGAAATATACAATAAATCTTCTAATTTTTTTCTTTGCTTTTTTAAGTCAGTATTTCTCATTATGCTATTACTTGTTTGTACATAATAGTATTCATTTTTATCTATAAATATCATTGTTTTTGCTTTTAGTATTGTAAGTGGCATTACAGCAAAATCTTCATGATATCTTCCATTTGGAAATATTGGTGCTATTGTTCTTTTTATTGCATAAGTACATGGTGTTGCTATTATTTTGTCCCTTCCATATAAATAATTAAATGCATCAATACCTGTCTTTACATCAAATGGATAGCAATCTTCCCTTCCTATTTCTTGTCCATCATTTGTTACAAAAATTGGGTTCCATTTGATTAGTTCTATTCCGTTGTTTATATGCCTTTCTATATCTTTTAGCAAAGTATCTGATATATAATCATCACTATCTACAAAGATTATATAATCTCCTTTTGATTTTTCTATTCCTGTATTTCTTGCTTTAGAAGGTCCTTCATTTTCTTGTTCAAAATAATATATCGTTTTATTATACTTTTCAATTATTTGTTTAGCAACCTCATTTGTTTTATCAGTTGATCCATCATTTACAATAATTATTTCATACTCGAAATTATTATCTTTTTGATTTATTATTGAATTAACAGCTCTTTCTAATGTTTTTTCTGCATTGTAAGCAGGAATTATAAAGCTAATCACCTTCTATTATCCTTTCTAATTCTTTTAAAATTTCTGCATTATATTCTTCAGGGTTAAACTTATCTGGTTCAAACCCTTTATCTAAAAATTCTTTCATTCCATTGAACACGCCTTTTTTGCTTTTTTCTACTACTAATCCATACTTTCTATCAATATCTTTTTTACTATCAGAAACATCTGTTGTTATAATTGGTATTCCTAATATTTTAGCCTCTACATATACAACTGGATATCCTTCATAGTCAGACGACATAATCATTGCATCACTGTTTTTTAAATATGGATATGGATTTTGTTTTACTCCTAAAAATTCAATATTTTTTATTTTTTTTGCTAAATCTTTATAAATATTAGTAGCAGTTCCTGTTCCAACAAATACGACTCTAAACTTATATCCTTCTTTATTTAGTTTTTTTGTAGCTTCTATTATTCTGGTTAATCTTTTTTGTTTTTCATCATGTCTTCCAATATTTATAAAAGTAGTAATACTTTCCTTTTCAAAATCTTTTACTTTTTCATTTGACAAATTTAGAATTTTTTTGTAATCAATTAAATTGTTACATGTAATCGCTTTTTTTGCATACTCAGGGAATTGTGCCATAAATACTTGTTTATCTATATTAGATACAAAAATTATTTTTTTAAATTCATTTATTTTTAAATCAAAAAAATATTCTCTATATTGTGCAATGTCATTATTATAAAAATCAAGATAATTATTGTGTATCCATAAAGCAGAATTTTTGCTAGCTGTTCTTGCAACAAATGATGCTGGAAAACTATATGTAGCAAAACAACCTGCAAAATCAAATTTATCTTTATACTTTAATCTAAATTTTAATTGTTTAAAATAGTTGCATATCTTTCTAAAAATTACAAATTTATTATTATTGGGTGTGTAAGTAATTATATTTACATTTTGAGGAATTTGCTTTAGAAATATTCCTTGCTTTTTTTCAAGTACTAAAGTTATTTCATACTTATTAGCTAATTCTTTAAGCAAAGTTACTAAAGCAGTTTCTATTCCTCCAACATCTAAAGAATATGCTGAGAATAGTATCTTTTTCAATTTCTTATAACCTCCACATTATATCCTATAAATAGTCCTGATTCTATTACTCCCGGTATTTGTTTTATTTTCTTTTCTAAGCTTACATCAATATTTTTAAATTTTGTATCTAAAATTGAATTTTGATTTTCTGTCATTCCTCTAAATGTAGTTTCTAATGCTCCTAATTTTTTAAGTTCTACTGAAACATATTTTAGTGCAGATGGAAATACCTCAACTGGTACTGGATGCTTGTCTCCTAACTTGTCTACAAATTTAGAGTCATCAACTAATATATAAGTAATTGGTGAGTTTACCATATTTAATTTTTCTTTAAACATAGCTGCACCCATTCCTTTAATCATATCATTATTAGTGTCAACTTCATCTGCTCCATCAAAAGCCCAGTCAATTTCATCTTCAAGTAGATTTCCTATTTCTATTCCATACTCTTTGCAAACTTCTTCAATCTCTTTTGATGTTGGTATTGCTTTTATTTTTAATTCTTTTTCTTTAACCTTTTTTCCTATTTCTATTGCAGTTAAATACGAGGTTGACCCCGAGCCAAACCCAATGGTTTGGCCGTTATCAACCTTGTCTGCTATTTTTTTTGCTAATTCTAATTTTTGTTCTTTATTTGTTATTTGATTTATATCCATAAATATTTTCCTTCATTTTATTATTTTAAAAATGCTTTCCTTTTTTATTTTTAATATCGTTTAGGAAATCTTCTTTATTAAATGTTCCCTCTTCTTCTTTCTCTTCTTCTTTTGAAGCTGTGTATTCTTTTCTTTCTAATAATTCAGCTAATTTGTCATAACTACTATTTTTGTTTTCTTCTTCAAAGTCCATATTGTCAGCTACTTTATCAGTTTTTTCTTTTTTAGTTTTTTCTTTAGCTTCTATTTCATCTCCTATTATCTGGTGTTTTACTTCTTTTCCTAAATCTTCATTGTTTATATCTTTAACTGCATCTTTATATTCTTTACTTAATTTTTCAAGATTTTCATCTGTTAAATATGACTTTTCTTCTTCATAATCAAATAACTTTTGTTTCTTTTCTTCTAATTCTTCTTTATCTTTCTTCTTATTTAGTCTATCATAAGTTTCATCGTCTTCATTTCCAGCTTGTTGTTGTTTATTCTTTTTATGATTTATTGCTAATAGTACTATTAAAGTTATACCCAATATAGCAATGATTCCTAAAACTATTCCCATGATAAGTTTTGTTCTATTTTCTGAACTTAAAACTCCTTCTGTTGGATTTGTAGAAGCTACTATAGTTCTTTCTTTGTCAACTGTAATCTGATATACTGATTTTACATTTTCATCAGTTGGAGATGTTAATGTAATTTTTATAAGATTTTTTCCTGCATGAAGTTTGTCTGCTCCTTCTATTGCAACAATTATGTCATCTCTTTCTACTTGAGCATCTATTTGTAATTTTTCTATATTTTCTTTTACATTTAATTTATAGTTAAATACTTCTGTATCAAATTTTGGTTCTAATTCAACATCTTCACTTTTTTCATCTTCATCTATTGCTTTTACAATTAAACTTTTTAATCTTAAGTCAGATTGTGTGATTATTTCTGGTTTTATAAATGTAATTCTGTATGTTCTGACAGTTTGATCTTCGGCCATTACATTAATTTCTATAACATTTTCGCCTTCTTTTACAGTAATATCTCCTGTTCCATTAATTCTTGCTGCATTATTTTCTTTTATTGCTGATACATTTATTTTATCTAAAGTAGAAAAGTCAAAATCTTCTGGAAATTCTATTGTATAGTCTTCTCTTTCTCTGCTAAATGCTGGTGTTAAAGTTCCTTTATCTACTTTAAGACTTCTTAGATAATTATTGTTTGATTTTGGTTGTGGTTCTGGCTCTGGTGCTGGTGTTTGTTCAGCTGGAAGATTATTGTTATTTTCTCCACTTGATGGTGGATTTTGCTCTCCACTACTAGTACCCGGATTTGAGGTTTCATTACCATCACCTGGTTCAGTTGTTCCTGGGTCTGGGTTAGTATTACCTCCTTGTTCTGATTGTTCTTCAGGAACTGTAACCACACATGTTTGATAAATATCTTGCGCATTATAATCTTGTGAATAGAAGTCAGTTATATTTCCTGATAATATAAATGTAAATGTCCCACTTGTAGTTGGAGTAAATTTTATACTTAAACTTACAGTTTTATTATCTAGTATATCTGTATTTCCAGCTAAGCTTTCATTTTGACCTGCACCCGATAAATACAATTCCCAGCCACCAGCAGTTACAGTCGCTGTTATTGTTACTGTTTCTCCAATTTTTGCCGTCATATTCGGTGTTAAACTATATGTTGCAGCATTAACTTTAGTAATTGAAAAAGACATTGTCATTAACAATATTATTAAACTAACTGATAAAAACTTTTTTACTTTTTTCACCATTTGCCTCCTATAAATTTATTTCACTAACATTTAATAAATATTTTTGTATTTTTAGTAAATCTGCTGAATTTATTTTTCCATCTCCTGTTGCATCTGCAGCTGTATAATATATTGTATCAGTTAAATCAACATTTTTTAGTAAATGTTTTTGTGTTTTTAAAAGATCTGCTGAATTTATTTTTCCATCTCCTGTTGCATCACCTTTTTTTACTATAACATATTCCTTCTCATCTATGGTTACAATAAATCCTGTGCCAATTTCACCCTCTTGTACTTCACTTCCATCTTCCTTTGTTATCTTAATATTTTCACCATATGTGTCTTTTAGTGTTTCTACTGTTATTTTTGGTTCTCCTTGTATAATGTTATAAACATCATCTTTATATGTTTTTGTTTGTGCTGTATGTGGTTTATCATTGTCAGTAGCTTGATCTCCGTTTTTATCTCTTAAATAAGTTCTTGCAACATATCCTATAGCTCCATCTGGAGTTGTTACTTTATCCCAATAATGACCATTTATTTGTTCTGTTCCAATTTCTGTTCTTGTAACTTGAGTTCCATCTGATAATATACGTATTGCGTCTCCTGCTGGAGTTCTACGTAAGTATAATCCGCCTTCTGCTTTTATTGTGAATATATTATTTGATTCTGATGCTAATTGTAAATATGTTCTTGATACAAATCCTTGTGTTCCATCTGACAATCTAACTCTATCCCAAGTTGTTCCTTCTATATTGTATCTTCCTGAATTATCTATTCTTGTCATTTGTTGTCCATAAGTTAAAGTTGTTATTGCAGTATGACTTGAACCTGGACCTGATCTTAAATTAACATCGTTTCCTATTACTATTACACTCTCGCTACAGTTTGTTATATCATCTATCTCTTCAAAATAGCTTGTGTCGAAATATATATATCCAATAGTTCCGTCTACTAATACTATCTTGTGCCATCCATCTCCATATCTTTCTACTGAAAGAACTATTACATCACTATTCTTTATAGTTGTAACTATTCTACTTGATGTATTTCTTGATTCTCTAACATTTATATCACTATGTCCTGCCTTAATTCTTATGTTTTTAGGTCTTGTTTCTCCCATTGTACTAGGAGAAGCACTTGCTGCAACAGGCATATTTCTAAACACCGGTATAACAAATGTTAGACCTTGATTTAATAAACCTGTGTCTTTTATTTTACTATATAAAATTGAAGCTTCATTTTTTGGTGCTTCTATATTTTGCATATATTGATGTGAATATAGTCCTCCATAGTCTTCAACATCAAATTTATTTAAATATATTGTATTTTGCTTTTGGTTAATATATTCACCATATAGGAATTGTATTCCTCCTTCTATGCTTTTTTCTAACGAATCCCAACCTTTAGCTTTTGCCTTTGCTAAAGCATTAGCAATAATATTTCCAGAGCCATTACCAGTTGCTCCTATATTAAATATATTATAATAATATACTCCATCAGAATACATTCTATATGTACCGCTTCCATTAACACCTTGCTCTTGCAAAATTCTTGCAACAACATATAGTGGGTTAGCATTATTATTTCTTGAAGCATTATTGATAGCTACTGCATTGTCCCATCCTAAGCCATCCCAATCTAAAAATGTTCCTTTTATAGCATTGTAAACATCATCATTTGATGTCTCTATCCAACCTGTTTGTAAAAATTGTAAAATTGATGAACTATTAGGATCCAACCAATTTCTTGGATCCATATAATATCTTATTGTTGCTTCTGATGCGTGATACCAAGAGCCATTATCATAAGATCTACTACCACAAGTAGAGCAAATCCATGCTCCTGACTTTCCTTGAATTAAAGAATATGGACTGCCTCCTCCTGTTATTGAACTTTCTGCTAAAATTACTTGATTCCAGTCCAATCCCGTATCCATAATTATTAAGTTCCAATTTGGATGTGCCGTTTTTATTGCATCTAATCTTTCTTTAAAACCTGGATACGCATTTGTATCTATATTACCATCATATGTATATCTATAAGAGTCCGCCTTAGTAGTATTTGTAAATGCTCCTAACATACTAAACAGCATTACAAATAATAATATTATGGACACTAATTTTTTTAAACTATTTTTTACTTTTATCAACTTTTTATCCTCCGTTTTTTGTCGCATATTATCCTATATTGTATTGTAACATTATCAAATTTTTAAGTCAAGTTTATAATACTGGAAAAATATTTATATTTTTCAAAAAAAGTACTCATATTACTAAGTTTCATAGCAATATGAGTTTTTATTACAAAATTATTAAGTTTTTAATTTTTGTGTTACATTTATGCTTTCTTATTTTCTTATAATTTTTTATTTTTGCACTTTTATTTTTATATCTTTTTATTTTTATCTTTAGTTTTCTTTTTTAGTTCATTTTTTTCATTGCTTTTTCTTATGTGAGTTGTTATAGCAATCATTACTAAGCCTACAGTTACTAATACAAGTAAGATTCCTGCTATAATTTGATTATTGCTTACTTTATTTGAGGATACTTCTACTATTGGCTTAGCTTTTCTATTGACCTTTATTGTATATACTGTTTTTTCTACAACATCTTCATTTGTTTTACTTTCACTATTTTCATTATTGTTTTGATTATTGTTTCCATTATTATTTTCGTTTTCATCATTTTCATTATCATTTATTTCTCTATTGCTTTCGTTATCATCATTTAATTCGCTATTATTTTCATTTTGATTAGTTAATGTAATAGTAACTATATTTTCACCTTCTTTTAAATTCTTATCTCCATCTACATCTACTATTATTCCTTCTTTATCGACTGTTGCTAATACACTTAAATCAGTTACATTATCTTCAACTGTTGTTTCATAATCTAATATTTCTTTATTAAATCCTATATCCAAGTCTTCAAAGAGATTATTTTCATTTATTGTCTGGATTTGTAAACTATTTAATCTCATATCTGATTCAACTACTTGTTCTAATTTGTTAACAATTATTGTATATGTCCTTGCTTGTTCATTTTCAGCAATTACTTCTATATTTATTCTATTTTCTCCTCCATTTAAAGCAACTGTTCCTACTCCATTTATTATAGCCTTTTCATCTTCCGCTTCTGCTGAAATTTCTATATCATCTTCAATAATGTTATCAACAGTATATTCGTAAGTTTCTCTATAAAACTCGGGGCTTAAAGTTCCAACATTTACTTGTAAATTTTTTAAATAATTATTACTAGATTTTATTTCATTTTGATTATTAGTTTGACTACTGCCTTGATTGTTGGTTTGCTTATTAACTTGACTATTATTTTGAGGTCTTGTTTGTTGATTCTGACTAGTTCCTTGATTATTAGATTGTGTGCCTGAACCTTGTCCTTGATTACTAGGCTGTGGACTTGAACTCTGTCCCTGATTACTTGTGCCTCCCTGATTAGAACTTCCGTTTCCTTGTTGAGTTCCACCATTTGTTTGCCCACTGCTTGTTTCAGGCTGACTAGGTTGCACTGTAGGCGGTGGTGTTACTTGCACTTTTTTTTCACTAATCTCAATCGTTCTTGGTGATAGTGTTACTATATTATAATCATTGTCTGTAAGTTCTACTGGTGTTGCTGTTACTGATGCTGGAAATCCATTTACTTTAGCTGTTATTGTAACTGTGTTTTTTTCTACCCAAGTTTGATTTGCACTTAAAGTAACATTGCTACCACTTAATTTTACATTTCCAGTAAGTCCATTAGCAGTAATTGTATAAGTTAACGTATCTCCACTACTCGCCTGAGTTGGCCCAGTAAAACTAAAACTATAAGTTGCTGCAATATTTTCCGTTATGGTAATAGTACTTACAGCTAAAACAAGCATTATACAAACTATTAAAAATTTATAAATAAGTCTTTTCATCTATATTTCCACTCCATACATAATATGATCTTTTATTTTTAAATAATCATTTGCTTTAACAGCTTTATCATTTGTTACATCAGAGGCTTGCAAGTATTCATCTTTTAAGCTTGTATTAGTTCCTATAATATAATCTTTAATAATTAGATAATCATTTGCTTTAACATATCCATCTCCATTTGCATCTCCTCTTTTTACTATTATATATTCTTTTCCATCTATAACTATTAAATATCCTGTACCTGCTTCTTCTGTTTCTACTCCGTCTTTAGTAACTATTCCTCCTAAATCTGCAGATTGCTTATCTGGTCCAATTATTAAATATTTTCTTTCATCTTTAGTGTCATCTTCAATTAGTTCATTTTTTGTTTCATTTGTAGTATTATTATTTTCTTCTGGTATAGTTGTGTTATTGTTTTCTTCAGTATTATTTTCACTTTCTATATTATTTTGATTTTCTACAATATTATTATCTTCTGGTTTGCTTCCAGTATTATTGCCTTCTACTGTTATGTTCTCACTACTATTTTCATTTGTATTATTTCCATTTTCTACAATATTTTGGTCTTCAGTAATATTATTATCTTCTATCTGATTTTTTGTTTCTTCTTCTATTTGATTATTTTCTCCAGTAATATTTTCACTAGGATTTTCTTCAACAATATTTTCTCCTATATTATTCTCAGTTTGATTTTGAGTATTTTCATTATTTCCTTCATCTACTCTTATATCTTCTAAATAATCTCTTATAACAAATCCCTGTCTTCCATCTTTAATTATAATTCTGTCCCATATCTTGCCTCCAAAATTATATCTTCCTGAATTATCTATTCTAATTACTTCTTCTCCTGCATTTAAGTTTGTTATTTCAACATGCTCTAGACCTGGTCCTGACATTAAAATTGTACCTTTGCTGTTTATTTTCTTTGTTTCATAACAATTTGTGACATCCGGAATTTCTTCTAAATAATCAGTATTAAATTTCAAGTATCCAACTGTTCCATTTTCTAATACAATTTTATGCCATCCATCTGAATATCTTTCTACAGATAATATTACAACACTACTGTCTGCTATTCTGTCTAAAATACCACTCGAAGTACTTCTTCCGCTTCTTACCATAATTCCTGAATGACCTTCTTTTACTCTTATGTTTTTAGGAAATACTTCTCCTGATGTATCAGGTGATACACTTGCTGTTTGTGGCATATTCTCATAAACTGGTATTATAAAAGTTAAGTTTCTATTTAATAAATTTGCATTTTTCATTTTATTATACATTGAAATTGCTTCATTTTTTGGTGCTTCAATATTTTGCATATATTGATGTGAATAAAGTCCTAGATATGATTCAACATCAAATTTATTTAAGTATAGAGTATTTTGCTTATATGAAATATATGAAGAAAGTATGAATGAAATTCCTCCATTCAAGCAGCTTTCTATACTTGTCCAACCATTTTGTTTTGCTTTTGCTAAAGCATTCCAATATACTTCATTTTCTGTATTTCCAGTTGCTCCAATGTTAAATAAATTGTAGTAAATCGTTCCATCAGTATCTAACATTTTATATGTTCTTCCGCCTGAATTTCCTTGCTCTTGTAAAATTCTTGCTATTATAAAATATGGGCTAGCATTGTTATTTCTACAGACTCTATTTATTATTTCTGCTATATCCCAAGAATATAAGAATGTACCATTTAAAGCTGTATAGATATCTTGGTCTAAAGTTTCCATATAGTCAGTTTGTAAAAATTGAAATAAATAAGGGCTATCTACTAACCAATTTCTTGGGTCCATATAGTATCTTATTGCTGACTCAGATGCACACATCCATTCACCAGTGTCATATACTCTTGAACCACATATTGAACAAATCCATCCTCCTGATTTCCCTTGAATTAGATTTGACGGTGTATCAAAATGTCCTGTGTATTCATTTGCTATTACATCATTCCAATCTAATCCAGTTTCCATAATTACAAAATTCCAATTTGGATGTACTGCTTTTAAAATATCTATTCTATCTTTATAACCTGGATACCTCATGCTTCCTGAATTATATTGATATCTATTAGAATCTGCTTTAACTACATTTATAGGTTTAAAAAATAAAATAACTTGTGATATTAAAGTTATAAGTAGTATAATTACAATTTTTTTCTTCATATTAACAATATTTTTCATACAACTATTTTTTTACATTTTTGCTTTTTTATGCAAAAATAAGAAATTTTTGCAACTAAATAGTTCTCGATTTCTAGAGTAAAAAATAAAAGCCTATTAAGAATTTACATATCTTACTAATTAATAGTAATTATATAAACACTTATAGACTTTTTAATTTTATAACCTTTTTATTAAATTACATTTTCTTTAATTCACTTAAGCATTTTTCACAAACTATTTTGCCTTTATATTCAACAACATTCTTTGAACTTCCACAGAATGTGCAATCTGGTTCATATTTCTTTACAGAAATTGTTGTTCCTTCACAGTGAATTTCTAGTGGATCATTTTCAGAAATATTTAATTTGTTTCTGATTTCCATTGGAATAACTATTCTTCCTAATCCATCTATTTTTCTTAAAACACCCGTAGCCTTCATACCACATTACCTCCTATTAAAATCTATTGGGACTTTTTGTTAGTCCAAAATTATTATAGCATAAATAAAATACCAAATCAAGGAAAATCGAAAAATTTGTCGAAATATTTTTTAATTTTTTCCAATATGTCTTATTTTTGCTTAGAATTTAGGCTATTTAAAACATTTTTTGTTACTTTATTTTTATCGTATTTATTTGCAATTAAAACTATTATGCCAATCAAAATGAAAGTTACTGCATATATTGCTAGACTTACTTCCCAGTTTCCTGCTAAAAGATGTGCTCCTGCTAAAGTAGATGATAATATTGATGGGATTCTTGCAACTGTTGATATTATTATAAAGCGTAAAGGTTTAATTGGTAGTAGTGCTGCAATGTAAACAAGTAAATCTTTTGGTGTCCCTGGTATTAAGAATAATATTAACATAATTAATTCTATGTTTTTAGAATTTTTTAATATTTTATTATTTTCTATTTTTTCAATTTTCTCTTTTTTATAAAAATTATATATAAAATTCTTTCCTAATTTCCTTACTAAATAAATTATCATTGCTGATATAATCGCTGATGATATTGCTATAAATATAAATCCTCCAAATCCTCCATAACAAACACCTGCCAAAACTTCTATTGGCTCACCCGGTATTATAAATAAAAATATTTGTGCTAGCTGAAGTCCAAATAGGGCTAAGATTCCTAGAAATCCTAAGCTATCTATTTTATTTTTAAATTCCATTTGTCCTTCTGGTGTTGCTAAGTTCTTTACTACTGGATATAGATATATTATAGCAGCTGTAATTATTGTAATTGCTAGTATTAGTAGAAAAATTTTTAGTACAGTTCCTTTTTTACTCATATTGTTCCTCTTTTTACTATATTAAATATTGCTAAATTGGGTCAAAAGTAATTAAGTTTAAAATTATTTATAATCTCTTAAATATCCCGCATATATTTCTTTAATTCCTTCTAAATTTTTAAAATCCTCTGGCTTCACAATATATGGAAGATTATTTTCTACATTTGCTTGCTCTAGTAAATATTTTACAAATTCAGCACAATAATAGTAATTTTCTTTATTGAATTTTCTATTTATACTTACTTCAAACAAACCAATTATATTAAATTTATAAATGTCCTTTTTCTCGTACATTTCACAAACTTTTTTACTTATTTTATTATACTGTTTATCTGTTACTTCTAAGGAATATACTCTGCAATTAGTTTTATAAAATCTCTTGAATGTCCCACTATCAATATACTCATGTACTAATCCCCCTCTAAGTGGATTATAGGGATTTTTCCTTCCAAAACTGTACATCTCTTTCAAGTTTTTATCTAATGATATTGATACATGAGAAAATTCATTTTTTGTATATGCTTTTACTATTCTTGATAAAACAGTTCCCGTGTGTGTTAAAATAAAATATATTTTTTTCATCTCTTTTTACCTTCTAATGAATTATACCACGTGACTGTTTTATATTCAAGATGTAATTATGCTTATGCACAAAAACCTATTTTAGTTACTTCTTTCTTTTTTAATACTACTGTTTTAATTGCATTTTCTATATCATTTTTTGTAATTGAATTTATAGCTTTACTGTTAGTCTGTACAATTCTATCAGCTTGTTCAAATTTTGCTTTTTCAAATAAATTTCTTACATATCTTCCGTTTCCAAAGTTTTCTTCATTTTTTGCTCTTTTGAAATTTTCTAATAAAACTTCCTCACAATTTTCTGTTATTTTATATTTTTCTTTTTTACATAAGCCTTTAAATATTTCTAGCAATTCTTCTTCATTATAATCTGGGAAGTTTATTGTAAATTGTATTCTACTTTCAAATCCTGGATTAAGCTTTATTAGATTTTTCATTTCTTCTGTGTATCCAGCAAGTATAATACAAATCTCATTTCTATGGTCTTCCATTTCTTTTATTAGAGTTGCAATAGCTTCGTCTTCAAAGCTTCCCCTTCTGTCTGATACCAAGCTATATGCTTCATCAATAAATAATACACCACCAATAGCACTTTCTACAGTTTCTTGAACTTTTTTAGCAGTCCATCCAACAAATTTATCAACTAGGTCTCTTCCATGTATTTCTACAAAATCTCCGCTTCCACTTAAAATATTTTCTTCTTCAAATATTTTTCCTATTATTCTTGCTATGCTTGTCTTACCTGTACCTGGATTTCCTGTAAAACACATATGTAATGAAGGCATCTGTCCTCTTTCTTTGTTTAATTTTATATAGTTAAGAATTTTTCCCATTTGTTTTTTGATGTCCTCTAATCCCACTAAATCGTTTAATTCTTCTTTTGTATTTTTTTCTTTTTTAGTATTTTTTCTTTCGCTTTTTCTTTTTGTTGAATTCTTTGAGTAAAATTCTTTACTATTTGTTAGCATATGTTTATCTATAAAATCTAAATTTTTGCTTTTACATTCTATTATTAACTTAATAACCATATTTTTTAATTTCCAAAAAGGAACATCTGCATATTCTTTTAAATCTTGTTTTTTGTATTTTAAATTATATTCATCAAATTTATTTTTGCAGTACATTATTTTATCATCTAGCGAAATTCTGTCTATTGTCATTCTAAACGAAGCTAATTCCCCAAGTTCTGCATCTGCTTCTCCTTCTGCATAGTTACTATCTTCAAATATAAGTACTTTATTTTTTAATTGATTCATTATTCTTTTTAGATTATCTAATTCATCACTATAGTTAATTCTTAGTTTCTTATCATTTATAACTATTATTGAATCTTCAATTACTGAGATTTTATCAAATGGGCAATCTCTTCGAATATTCATAATCTTATCAAGATAACAAATTTTTTCATTATCGGTAACTCCATATTTTTTGAATATTTTAGCACAAACTTTTACTAAATCATTTAGTAAATTATAAGATGAATTATTCCTTACAATTATATTGTAATTTCCAAAATCTACTTCGTTGTTTTTTCTTAGTTTAATATAAAGTATAATTTCTCTTAAAACTTCTTTGTTTTGAACAACTCCACATAAATCATCTAATTCGTTTAATATTTTTTCATCTTCTGCATCTAATAAATATTCTCTTACCATAACTACTTCTCCCATACTATTTATTTTTCAACTCTTGTTACTATTTTTATTACTCTTTTTGTTTCCAAAACTGGATATGGTGCTTCATCATAATAATATTCATCCTTGTCTTTAACTACTGCTAAGCACTTTTCACCAGCTCTATCTACATATACTATATCTCCAATTTTAATACTTTTATCTTCTGATATATATGAATATAATTTAGAGCAGTATACATCTATATATCTTACTTTTACAAAAGTGTATTTTTTGTTAAAATTATTTATTTGCATTTTATTTAGTGTATTTAGATATCTAGTTAAATAATTATATAATTTTATTACATTTTTTCTATTTAGAGTTATGCTATATTCTTGGTTTTCATCTATTTTAAGAGTTATTTTTAAATTCAAATTTATATCACTAAATGCAAACCTTATTCTTTCTAAATTTAAATCTTCCGAATATCTGTATCTACTAAATACCATATTTTCTATGTTTTCTATTATAAAGATTAGATTTTCATATTTGATTTTTGAAAAAAACTCATAGTTTATAAACTTGTTTTTTATTTTAATGTTTAACCAATATTTTTTATTTTTTCTGTTTATGTCAAATGCAAAAATATTGTCCTTGTTAAGTTCTAATATCATAATTACTTCTCCTTTCTAAAAAAATTTCTTTTATTTATTATACTTTGCTATTTTAATTTTTTAAATATATATGGTCACATATTGCATGTTTCGTTTTTACTATCATATATCATCATTTTCACCATAATTTATTCTTAATATATCCTTTTCACTCATTCCTGCTAATTTTAATCCTTCATCAGTATAATAAATAGGCATCTTATTTTGAGCTTTATAATAATCATAAGCATGGACAAAAAGTTCTAATCCAATTTTTCCTTTAATAAAGCTACTAATATCTTTTAATATTCTATTATTTCCTTCAAAATCTCCATCATAATATTCAAAAGAGTCATAGTCCATCTTAATATCTTCTACAAATTCTACAGAATCATCACCATATAGATAATATCCATAACCTATCATGTCTGAAGAATCACGATTTCCTTTTGCTAAAATCTGTTCTAAATTTTCATTCCATGTACATAAATAGTCTAAAACAAAAATCTTATTATAATCTCCATAGCTTCTTATCATTTTGCTTTTTGTAATAAGAATATCTCCTTTTTTAAATGGAGTTGGAATATTTAAAAATATTTGGTCTATATCTAAAAGCATATTATTGCTTTCAATTATATCTACTAATTTTGATTTTTTATTTTCAACAGCATAGTCTGCATAAATATTTCCTTTTCTTTTATCAAAATATTTCTTTGTTATTCTAAAAGATATTGTATCATCATTTTCATTAATGTATTTCTGTATATCTTTAAAAGCTTCTTTATAGGTTTTAAAAGTATGTTCTAAATTACTTCTAGTTTCATATTCTAATGTAGATTTATTAAACTCTGTCCATGTATATATATTATTTTCATCTTCTTGCATTAGCTTTTTTTCTAATATACTTATTCTTTGAATTTCATTTTTTATTAAATTTTTTACACTATTATAGTGTTTACAATTTATTCTCTCTATAACTTCCATATCTGGATAGTTTCTTATTAAGTCTTTGTATTTTTCTTTCTTTTCCTCTAAATTCATTCTGTTATTTCTATATACTAAAACAGCTAATTCTTCTGTATTAAATTTATGTTTTATCTCTCTACAATAAGCTGAGATCGCTCCTGAGTTTATTAAATTGTAATCATCTTGTATTCCTTTCTTTTTTTTATTTTCAAGATTTTCTTTTTGTTTGTTTGTATCATTACATAATTCATTATTATCCATTTTAAATTCACTCCTTTCTTTTATCGCAATACACATATGTATAAGATTTTTTTCTTTCAAACTATTCCTCCAAATACTAATAACTTTTACTGATTTTATTATATAAAAATAAATGAAAAATACAATATGATTGGTCATGTAATGCATAACAGCTTTTTCCATAAAAAAAAAGCCTTGGACTAATCCAAAGCTTTAACTTTTACTTTTTATACATTATATTTTTTTGCTGCATTTTTTATTACATCTTGCATTGCCTCTCTCAATGATAAAGGTCTAATAACTTCTACTAAATCAATATTTCTCATTGCCCACATTTTAAATCCTAATGGGTTTGTATCAACTAGTAATTTAAAATGTTCTTCATCCTTATTTAATTTTTCAATTGTTACATTTCTTCCAAATGTATCAAAAATTGTATCTAAAAGCCAGATATGACAAATAGCTTCTATTTCTTCTTTTTTTCCTCCAAACATCTCTGTTGATGATTCTGCAAAATCTTGTATTTCACTTTTACTTTTCTTTATTTTTATTTCTTCATCAAGTATTTTTATATTCTTAATTCTATCAATTCTATAATTATAAAATTCCTTTTGTCCATCTTTTATTCCAATTAAATAAAATTCTTGTTTTTTATAAATAATAGCATAAGGTGAAACAATTGGAGTATTTACAATCTTTTTTTCTAATTTGTCAGTTATTGCATACTTCCAATATTCAAATTCTATCTTTTTATTCTTAAATATACTTTCTGAAATATCTTCTATATTTTTTATTACTTCTGCATTTTCAGTTTTTGAATCATTAGAAAAAATTTGATAATCTTTTATTTTTTCATTTTCATAAACTGTTTGTATATTTTTACACTTTCTTATGATATTTTTTGCAACAGATGGAACAATATAATTTGCATAGCTAAAGTTATCAATTATTGCTCTAATTTCTCCAGGTTCGAAATCTGTTTCTGGATCTTTATTTATATAATATCCTTTTCCATTATCATCTCTAGTGCTTATATCATAATCTAGCTTATATTTTAATAAATTGATATTTCTTCTTATTGTTCTACAATCAATTTCTACATTATATATTTCTTCTACTTTTCTTTGTATTTCTGCTGCTGAAAGCATATGGTCTTCATCACTATACTTTTTTAATACATTTAATATGTATAATATATTTCCATTTTTTTCATATAAATCCATCACATTATTCTCCCCATTTTTTTATATAACTTTATATTTATTTAGTTACTGGATAAACTGTCACATATTCTTCAGTTGCATTCTCTTGATAATAAATCCAATCCGAACAATTTTTACATGCTCCTTTATATATATGATTTTGTAAATCAGAAATTAATTGATCCAATTTTCCATTTTCAACTAATTTTTTTACAGAATAATCATAATCTCTTAAATTTCCTAATGAATTTTTTGCTAAAAAGTCACAACAACAAGTAACAACTTCACAATTACTAAGAATTATTATATTACGCTTTAATCCTTTACATTCTCCTCTTTTATTCAAGCTAAGATCTCTATTATTAGGATTTATATCCATCTCAATACTATTAGACCTATTAGTAAAATTATGGAATGCAACATTAATTCCAAGATTATGAAAATGTTTAATAAACTCTTCTCTGTTTAAATTATTCCCTGTATCAATCATAACAGCTTGAACTTCAGTTTTGGCATGTGTTTTATCAATATATTTTTTTAAATTGTTCAAATTATTTAAAACATTAGATAAATTATCTACGCCTCTTATCTGTCTATATACTTCTGGATTTAAAGTTCCAACAGATACTACAATATAATTCATACCTGAATCTACAATTTTTTTAATATTTTCTTCATTAAGTAATGCACCATTAGTAGAAATTCTAGTCTTTAATCCTTTACTATGTATATATTTTACTCTATCAAAAAAGTAAGGATCTACTAATGGTTCTCCATTAAAATCAAGCCAAATTGGTTTTTTATGGAATAAATCAACATTTTTATCAACTATTGTGTAAAATTCCTTCATATCCATATGACAATTTCTTGTCCTTTTAACACATATTGGACAAGAATAATTACATTTACTAGTTGTTTCAATATATTTTATTACTATTTCTTCACTCATTTTTCTACTCCTTTATAAAAAAGTTTATATAATTCATTATTTCATTTATTGCATCTTTTCTACCTTTTTTTAGTTTGTTACGCTCTATCTCTGATAATTCCCAAAAATTAATTTTTTTTGGAAGATCTGATATTAATAATAAAGACAAAAATTTATTATTTCTTTCAATTGCTGTTTTGGCACAATAAACGGTTTCCATATCTACAACGTCACAATTTTCTTTTCTTGCAAAATCACAATATTTTTTTTCAATTTTACCTAATAAACATGGGGAGTATCCACATTTTACTTTTTTCTTGTTTTCTGTTGTATAAGTTTTTGTAATTTCTCCATTCTCATCCTCTACTTGTTCTACCTCCACAAAGTCTCCTATTGTATATTTATCATTTAAACTTCCTGCTAATCCAAAAAACAAAATATTATTGTTTGAAAATAACTCTATTATATCTTTAGATGCAATCCCTTGTGGTGATAAAATTAGTATACCTCTTTTGTCTTTTTTTGGAAGCCTAAAAATATAATTTTCAAAAAATCCATTATCATATTTTTCATCTATATTCAATTTTTCACTTAACTTATAAAATGTTGAAGGTAGTGGTGTTACAACTACTATTGATATATTAATTGGAATATGTCCTAACATAATTTTTCTAATTCTATTTAATTTTTCTTCCATTTTATATATTTCAACTCCATATTATTTCATTTATTATATTAGTTTCAATTAGTCCATTTTTAATATTTGCTTTTTGATTTTTTAAAGTATCAACTACCTGATTTATAGCCATATTAATAAGTGGAGGAGTTATTATACATTCTCTTTTATCTGTTAAACAATTAAATCTTTTCATTCCATCAAATGGACATCCTCCACCACAACATGCCAATGCTACACACCTTGAACAATCAGATTGATTATTTTTTGCCAATTCAATTGGAGAATTTTTATTTAGTAATTCATTTGTAATACGATCTTTTAAATCATCTTTTTCATTGTCAATTTTCGAGCATCTTATAATTGATTTATCAGGCAAAATTGTTGTTTGAGTAGTATGTAATCCACATGAAAATTTCTTAATTTTGCCATCACACAGAGGACTTAATCTCCATTTTAGTTGAGGAATTTCCGCTTTTATTCTTTCTCTATTTTTATAAAGTTCTAACAATACATCTCTAAATTCTTCTGCTAAACCATAATTTTTATAATCAGGTGTCCAATGAGGAAGGTTATATCCAATTCGTATTGGAGAATATTTTTCATCCAGTTTTAAAATCATATCTACTGCCTGACCTACTGTTTCAGGAGTAGCAACCATAAAAATACCAAATTTAACATTATATTCTTTGAGTAGATTTATTCCTTTAATAATATCTGGATACATAAATTGTTGATTTATATATACTCTATTAATATTGTCTTCAAAACCCGGACCATCAAGGGATATATATACTTTTACATTTGACTTTGAAAATTTTTCAGCCATTTCTTTAGTTATTAAAGTTCCATTTGTAGAAAAACTAATCTTTCCATTGAAATTATCTATAATATAAGATATTTCTTCAAAATGAAGTAAAGGCTCTCCTCCAATAATGAAAATCTTTTTTATATTTTTAAACCATTTTTGATTTTCAAGATGTTTCCAAAAATCTTTTACATTCAAAACTTCTACTTTTTCTACTTTATTTCCATATACTAAACAATACTTACATCTTCCATTACATAAATGAGAAATCTCCAGCCTCAACTTTACTAATGAATCACTATAATAATCAGCTGTTATTTCAGGATTAGAATCATTAAAAGCAAATCTATTATATTCTGGGAAAAAATAAAGTTTATTTTTTCCATCTAAATCATATTCTACTTTTTTCATTATAATTCTTTCCTTTCCATTTTATCAACATATTATTTTTTATTAACATTTAATATTACTCCACTATCTATAAGAATAGTTTGTCCCGTAATTTTAGTATCTTCTTTTATTAAATACTTAACTAATTCATACACATCAGATGGATTAATAATACCAAATGGCATATTCTTATCCGTTTTTTCCATCATTTTTTTAATAACATCATCATCTTTTTTATATCTTTTCAAAAAATTAGTTTTTACAGATGCTAAAGCTATAGTATTAACTCTAATTTTTGAATCCATAAGTTCAAGTGCTAAAATTTTAGAGAATGTTTCTATAGCAGCTTTTGTAACTGCATATGGTGCACTTTTTATTTGTGGTAAAGCAACTTGTTCTGAACTTAAATTAATAATATTTCCATTTGGTGATTTTTTTAATAGTGGTATAGCATACTTTGTCATCAAAAATGTTCCTGTTAAATTTACATCAATAACATTTTGCCATTCCGTTTTTGAAAGATTTTCTATTAAGTTTCTTTCTTTGTAACAAAATATACCTGCTGAATTTACTAAATAATCAATTCTTTTTGTCTTTTTATTTATTTTTTTTATTATATCTATTATCTTTTCTTCATCTCTAATATCACATTTAAAGAAGTCAATTTCTTTGTTTTGTGATTGATTTTCATCTATTCCAAAAACATGCATATTATCTTTTATAAAATTTTCTGCTATACATTCTCCTATTCCAGAAGATACACCTGTTACTATTGCATACTTTTCCATAAAATTACCTTCTACTTTCCTTTAAAAAATCGTTTAATGGATCCTCTGATAAAAAGCTTCCATTATACATATTAGCCAATGCAATACACCCGCAATATCCATATTTATCTTTTCTAATTTTCTTACAATTATCGAAATTTTTAAATTTTTCTATACATTCACTAATGCTATTTTGTGGCCAATATGATGAAAATTCATTTTTATCATCTGTTTTAGCTATCCAAGAACAAGGAGACACCTTACCCTTTGCATCAATATGTATTAAATTTTTTCCACCTTGGCAGTCCAAACTATCTTTATCTAGTGTTTCAGTTCTCCTAAATCTTATTTCGAAATCCTCTTCTGCATATTTCTTTACCAGTTTTTCCATTTTATCAAATATTTCTCCATATTTTTCCTTCGATATCTTAATTGTTTCGTCTGACTTTGCTCTTCCTTCAGGTATCAAAAATGTAAAATTAATTTTTGAAATTCCTTGTGATTTTGCTAAAATAATCATATCTTCTAATTCGTCTAAATTTTCTTTCCATATCATTGCACTAATTTTAGTTTTTACATTATTTTCTTTTAACAACTTAAATACTTTTGTGCAATTATCATATGCTCCTTGAATACCTCTAAATTTATCATGAGTATTTCCTATCCCATCAAGACTAATTGAAACTAATTGAACTCCCTTTTTTATTGCATCTAAATGTTTTGGAACTTCGAATCCATTAGTTGCAAGTGTTACTTTCATTCCTAAAGAATTTGCATATAAAATCACCTCATCTATATATGGATATAATAAAGGTTCTCCTCCAGAAATATAAATTTTTTCTGTATTATTTTCATACAGCTCTTTTATTAGTTTCTTTATATTTTCTTTTGAAAATCCTTTATTAACGTCTTTATCATTAGACCCATTCATACAATGTTTGCACTTCATATTACAAGTATTTGTTATTTCTATAAATGCAAGATACTCATCACTTTTCCTTTGTTTAAATACACATGGTGATATCATTTTAAAACTCCCTCCTTTTTATTTTTAAACAAGGCAAATAATTCTTCAAAGTCTTTTACATTGTAATCTGCAGTTTTATTTATTTCTTCTCTGTCTTTATCAGAATATTTGTCATAAATTGCTATAACATTCAAGTTTGCTTTTTTTGCTGCAAGAACTCCTGATAGTGAATCTTCAATCACAAGGCATTTTGATAAATCTTTAATATTAAATTCATTAATTATTTTATTATAAACTTCTGGATTAGGCTTCTTTTGAACAACATCATCTTTGGTAATTATAAAATCAAAATATTTTTGTATATCACATTTTTCTCTTATGTTCTCATTTTCATAAAAATAGATTTTTAAAGAAGCCCTACTAGAAACAGTAGCTAATGCTAATTTAATTTTTTGTTCTTTTAGCCATTTTATCATTATATCTGCACTTGGTTTATACTTTACATTTTTTAAAAATTTTCTTGATAACTTTCTACGAATTTCAAGTATCTCTTTTGCAGACAAATCTGAATTATATTTTTCCTTTAAATATTGACAGTAGTTTAAATATATGTCTCCATTTGTTTTTGTTTTTAAAATATAATCCCTTTCTTGTAAAATTTCATTTTTCCCTTTTTTTTCTTCAAAAAAACGAACCAGTTCAATATCTATTTCATTATTTACTCCATTAGAATCTACCAATGTTCCATCAAAATCAAAAATAATTAAATCAAGATCTTTTATTTTTTTTTGAAACATGCTTTTCCTCCTATAATGTACTGGTTTTATTATGTTTTATTAATTTTTTAGGAATATATATAGCTTTAAATATGTATGTAATAAGTAATAACATACTGTTTATTGAAAACATAATTATTGAAATAACTGAAAAATTTTCAGGTAAACAACCAGTTTCAAATGCAAGAGTAATCATTACCATAACTGCTGTGTTATATGGTATTAAAGTTGAAGTAGCACAAGATAAACCATCAAATATATTTGCTTTTTCAATTTGTGTTTTATTTTTAAAACATTTATCTATATATTTGCTAATTAAAGACATTGAAGCTGTATTATTGGAAACTAACAATACAGATGCTATAATAGATAAAGCCGCTAATCCATTTGTCTTAGAATCACTTTTACTATTTTTTACTTTATTATCTATATATTTTTCTAGCATATCCTTTGGTATAAATTCAGTTAAAATAAACAAGAATATCCAAAATATAATAACACCAAAAACACCTTCTATACCAGAAATTATTGGGCTATCCACACTAAACATTTCTCCGATGTTTACAAATCTTAAAACTACAGAAAGAAATATGGCAAAAACATCACAAATTAATAATACTGAAATTAAATCCTTCTTTTTTAATAAAAGTATTACCATTAAAACAAATACTAGTAGCATCAGCAACGGCATTAGAGAATCCCCAGCATATAACTCTATATTTTCTACTGGATTTGTAACTAATAGATGACCTAAAATGATAAAAATAATAGTTGATATAAATGCACACACTAAAGATACTTTAACTCTTGATTTTAATGTTTCTAGTAAATTAACTTTCATAGTATTTACTGAAATTATTGTAGTATCTGATATCGGAGAAAGGTTGTCTCCAAAACCACCTCCACACATAATAGCACCAAGTGCCAAAGCAGGGTTGCACCCCAGCGACACTGCTATCGGTAGAAAAATAGGTACTACTATTGAATATGTTCCTGTATTTGTACCTATAAAAGTTGATATAATACAACAAATTATAAATATTATTGCTGGTATAAATTCTGGTTGACAACCAATATTAATGAATACTGTTAGTAGTGCTTTAGAAACTCCTGTTACTTTTAATATACTAGATAGTATTCCTGCTAAAATAAAGATAATAACACATGTTAATAATGCATTATTTTTTAAATTCTCAACACATCTTTTGCCAAAGTTTTCTTTTTTTCTCAATAATAAGTACATTAAAAATATAGAAAAAAAACCAATTATCCAAAAAGTTTTTAATGACGCTCTCTTAAATACAACTAATGTTACTATACTAACAATTAGAAATATAATTGGTATAAATACAGATTTTCTTCCAAAATAGAATTCATCATTCATTGTATTTTTACTATTCATTGCTCCCTCCATTAATAAATATTTAACATTATTTTATTTAATAGTTTCTTTTGGGTTCCATTTAATTTTTCAATTGGTATTTTGTTTAAGTCTTCTACTTTTGTAATAAAATTTTCACATAACATACCTTTCAATATTTTTCTATCTTCTAATGAAATATTATTAAAACGTGAGACAATTACATCATATTGTGTTTCATCTTTTAATTGTTTTTGCTGTACATTCCAATTTTTATATTCATATTCTATATAATCTTCTGCTGAGCTAAAAAGTTTTTCTTCAAATACTTTATCTTCTATTTCTTTAACAATTGAAAGCATTTCTTTTCTTCTTCTTAAAACATCATCTTCTGAAATTTCATTTACTAATAAACAATTTTTAATTCTTTCTTCAATATTCTTTGGACAAAAGTCAAGAGTGTTTAATAATGATAATTTCCATTTTGCAGCCGGTGGGAACTTCCTGTCATAAACAAAAAGAAGATCTGTTACATAATTTAAACCTTGATTCAATAAATCTTCTCCATTAAAAATTAGGCCTCTTTTTACTGCATTTAAAGGATTAATTTCTACCATCCAATAAATTCTTGACAATAAATGAGATATTAATAATTTTCTATATTCTTCTGTAAAAACTGTTTTTTCTTTAATTAATTTTTCAATTTTTCCGTTTCTGTCAAAAACAATTTCACAGGCGTATTTATAAAATTCTTTCTTATAATCATGCCATTCCGAATTTTTCTCTTCAGTATATATTTTTTGGTGGAAATTTACTTCCATCGTTTTATCAACGCCATCTTGATCTGTTATAACTATATAAAATGAAAAAGGTGGTAACCAATTAGGTAAATGTTCTCGATCAACATTAAGAAAGATTCCAATATCTATATCTGAATATTCATCAATAAAGTTCTTGTATTCTGTGTTTGCAAGTCCACTTAAATATACTATACCCTCAACCTCTGTTTTTTCCTTTAACTTTTGTATTAATTCATCCATTCTTTTTCTAACTATTGGTTTTATATTTTTAGTTATTATACCTTTTATCATAGACTTCTCCATTAATTAATACTTATTTTATAAGAATAAATAGTAAATTTAATTTTATTCATGTTATCTTACTTATAATTTTATAAAAAATCTTGAAAACTATTTATATTATACCATTTTTCTAGTTTTCTTGTCAATTTTATCTTCTTTTGCCTATTTTAGATTTTATGGTTAATAGTTATAAATTATTTTTTAATTTATTTAAAAAATGTATATTAGCCTGAAGGCATGCCTTCAGGCTAACATACGAAACTCACTTTATAATCCTTTACCCCAGATTATAAAGTATTTTTAGATCCCAGACAGTACCATCTCTAGTATCCTTGATAAGAATACCTTGTTTTTCAAGTCCATCTCTAATTGCATCAGCTGTTTGAAAGTCTTTGCTTTTTTTAGCTTCTGCTCTCTTAGCAATCTGGGTTTCAACATAATTTACATCAATATTAAACTTTTCAAGATACTTTTTCTTCATTTCTGAAAGGAATTTTTCTGGATCTTGCTCAAAGAAACCTAAAATTCGATAAACACTCTTTACGTCTCCTAAAACCTTTGCCAAAGTATTTGCTACTATCTGTTTGTTTGCCTTCTTTGCCGACTTCATCAAACCGTTTGCATATTTGAAGATCGTATGCAAATTTGCAATCGCTACTGCTGAATTAAAATCATCATCCATTACTTCTATAAATTTAGGAACGATTGTATTTGGAATTTCATCTTTCAAAATCTCGGATGTAGCATCTCCTCCATTGCTAGAAACAAATTCTTCAATTGACTTTATTGTACTATAGAAATAGTACATATGCTCTTCTGAAAGTTGGAAATCGCTATCATGCAAATCAATGTCAGATGTATAATGTTTAGAAAGGATAGTATGCTTAATAACTTCATAGTTATACTTCGCTAAAGCATCCCTTATCGTTAAAGAATTTCCTAACGATTTTCCCATCTTCTGTCCATTGATTTTTATAAGACCGCAATGACTCCAATAATTTGCAAAAGTTTTGCCTGTTAAAGATTCACTTTGAGCAATTTCATTTTCATGATGTGGGAATATCAAATCTTTTCCACCGCCATGAATATCAATTGTCTCTCCTAAGGTATCTAAAGCCATGGCTGAGCACTCAATGTGCCATCCAGGTCTACCTTTACCCCAAGGAGATTCCCAAAAAACCTCTCCAGGTTTTGCTGCCTTCCAGATTGCAAAATCAACTGGATCTTCCTTTTCTTCATCAAGTTCAATGCGTACACCATTTAGCATTTCGCTTACTTTTCTATGAGATAACTTACCATAGTTGCTGTCCGTCTTTACTGAAAAATAAACGTCTCCATTTTTAGTTACATATGCATGACCTTTTTCGATAAGTCCTTCTACAAATTTAATAATTTGTGGAATATACTCAGATGCCTTAGTCATTATGTCCGCGTTCTTTACATGTAAAGCTTCCATGTCCTTTTCAGTTTCGAGAATCTGCTCTTTAGAAAAATCCAAAGCATTCTTTCCTAACTCATTAGCCCTTTTGATGATCTTGTCATCAACATCAGTGTAATTGCGTACGTATGTTACATCGTATCCTCTGTATCTGAGATATTCTGTAATCATAGCATAGTCAATTGCTTGCCTAGCATGGCCAATGTGACTTAAATCATATACAGTGATACCGCAAGCATACATTTTAACTTTACCTTCATTTAAAGGTACAAATTCCTCTTTCTTTCCTGTCATAGAGTTCGTAATTTTCATTGCTGATGACCTCCTTAAAAATTTTTTATGAGTTAACTGCAAACAGATAGTATTATCAAGAAAGTTTAAACGATGTATTTAGTTCATCGCCTAAAATTTTTTAGACAATTACTATATGATTGAATATTAATATTATATCATAATAACTACTATTTTTCAAGTTTTTAATCTATATCTCCTCACTAATATTAATTATATTAAACCTACTCTACTTTTAATACTTTCAGTAGTAATATTAATATTTGTTACTCCATCACTATATTGAGTTTTATAATTTCCATTATATTCTACACCATCTTCAACCTCAACCGCAATATTATCCTTTAAGTTAACACTCATTCCTTTATTTATTTTTAATTACAAATTATTTTATACAAAAAACAGCATATAGTGGAATTGATTTAATATTATTTTCAAATCCAAAATTTCTAGTAGAAAATCTTATTGCATATTTAGGATTATATTTATTAATATACATATTTAAACTTACTGATCTTACATTATTTCCACTTTTAACTTCTATTGGAATTATTCCATCTTCTTCACTATACAATATAAAATCTATTTCAGCACTTCTTTTTGACGTCCAATAATACAATGATTCTTCCTTAGAAGTTAATTCTTGTGCTACATAGTTTTCTGTAATAGCTCCTTTATAAATGAAAGTATTATCTAACATTATATCTGGAAATTTAATTTCACTCATATTTGTTAATATACCTACATCGCTTAAATATAATTTAAAAGTATTTTCATCAATATATACTTTTAAAGGTATTTCCATACGCTTTGCATTGTAGTTTATTAAAATCATTTTTGAAGCTACTAGCCAATCAATAGAACTTTCATATTTTCTCTTTCTTCCAGTTTCTTCAACAAAATTATATTTAAAATTTTTATTATCTTTTGCTAATTGACTAGGAATATTTTTATATACCTTTTCAATTTTCACAGTTTCAAAACTATTTTTGACATATTTCTGCATATCCGCAATATACATATCTTTTATGTCAGAAATAATATGTGAATCAAATCTTAATATGTCTAATTCATTCTCTATAAAATTATTTACAGCTTCTGGCATTCCACCAACACATAAATATTGTTTATATAATGTAATAGCTTGTTCATGTGCAAAATCTGGCATTGGAGACATCTCTTTATAACATTCCCTTATTTTATCTCGTAACATTTCATTTCCTGTAGCTATTAAAAATTCTTCAAAATTCATAGGATACATATATTCCATTCTTATTTTACCTACTGGAAATGACCCTTTAAATCTATTTATTTTCACTCCTAGTAAACTTCCTGCACATATTATTTTGTATGGTCTTTCAGATTCATTAAAGTATTTTAAGGATATTATAAAATTTTCACTGACTTGCACTTCATCGAAAAAAAATATTGTTTTTTCAATATCAATTTTTTTACCTAAGTATAATTCGATATCACTTATAATTTTTTCATCATCAATTGATTTTTCAAAAATATTTCTAACGTCTATATTTTTTTCTAAATTGAAATACAAGTATTCTTCAAAATTATCTTTGGCAAATTTTTCAACCGTATATGTTTTTCCAATTTGTCTTGCTCCAACAACCATTAGAGGTTTTTTCATTCCTGATTTTTTCCAATCATACAATCTTTTTTCGAATAATCTTTGCATAAATTCACTTCTCCTTTGCTAAGAATATTATCATATTTTATATAAATAGTCAATAATTTATTGCCACATTTTGCAGGTTTCATTTTGAGTGGTTTGCCACTTTCTGCAGGTTTCATTTTAAGTACTTTGCCATTTTTAATTATTTTATCCATTTATGTATTTTATAAACATTGCAGTTATATTTTATATGAAATAAAAAACTATCACATTACTATTGCATTATAAGCAGCAAAAAAACTCGAAATACTTGATATATAAGTAATTCGAGTTTTTATAATTTGGCTCCCCGTGTTGGGCTTGAACCAACGACCTATCGGTTAACAGCCGAGCGCTCTACCGACTGAGCTAACGGGGAATATATAAACCTGGCAACAACCTATTTTCCAAGCAGGGTAACCTACAAGTATCTTCGGCACTTTGGAGCTTGACTTCCGTGTTCGGG
>CANRBH010000012.1 GCA_947628825.1 uncultured Clostridia bacterium
TCTTTTGCATCTGATGCACCTTTAACATTGGCACTCTTTTCTATATCATAATAGTACATAGCAGATTTATCTGTTCCATTATTATAGTTTTGTGTTTCATAATTTGTAAAGCCTTTAATTCCATTATAACTTGTATTTTGGTCTATTTCAGTTTGATATGTTGTTGTCTTATAATCTTGACCATTATATGACTTAGCATTTAGTCCTTTAACTCCTAATAAGTTATTAACTTCATTATCAGCATTTGTTAATACAGTCTGAGAACCATCACCATAAGTAAATCTTATCATAAAGTCTCCTGCTGGTACTGACTTAAATGAATATTGTCCATTGTTTTGTCCCAGATCATCTTCTGATACATCTAAAATTCCAGGTCCTTTAAGGATAACTTTTGATGTTCCAAATCCACTGAAGTATCTGTCATTGTTTTCACTTGTCTTTACTAGTACTCCATCTTGGAAATCATATGTTACTGTTCCCCATACTTTTTCTCCGCTATAGCCTCCTAAGAAAATACCGTTGTTATCTACATTTTGAACTAGCTCTACTAATTCGACTTTTACGCCATTTATTAGGTTTTCTCCATTTTCATATTTACCATTTCCAACTACGGCTTTATCGTTTGTTACAGTTCTTTCATCTTCATAAACTAAACCTGATACTCTTCTTGTGTCATCATCATTTTGACTAATAACTACTTTGATATTTGGAGCTTTATCAGTATCCATTTCTAGTCTATTTTCTACTTCATTATTTGTAGATGTTCTTAAGTCTCCATCATTAGTTAAGTCAATTTCTGCTAAGCTTCCTGCATTAGATCTTGTATCTATTATTCCAGCGGTCTTGTTTGCAACAGACGTATCAACTCTTGCATTATTGTTGTCTAAATATCCTGGTATTATAGAATATTGTCCATAAGAATTTGAATATCCATTTATTTCTGCAATATTACGTTTTCCAACTGTGATATTTCCTGTATTTAAGTCTTGGTCTAATTTAACTTTTCCTGTTGCAGGATCTATATTAGCTTTAAATGTTACATATACATATGCTCTTTCTCCTGGTGCTAGTCTGTCGTTTCCTGATGGTGTCTTGATACCAGTTAAATATAATGAGTCATATTTATAATTTCCATTTGCTAATGTCTTTTTACTTTCTCTATCTGCAAATTTTGTATGATTACTTACTATTAGATTGCTATTTTCTAATTTTCCTCCATTTGCATCAGTTCCGATATAAGAATTTACATATGAACTTGTTACATTTCCATTTTCATCATATTTATTATATGAATTAAATGCATATGTTCCATCATCTCTTAATGTTCCATCAAATGAATATTGATCTGCGTCATAGTAATCTACTATTTCATTAATTGTTGAGTATAAAGCTTGTGAACGATTTAATAGTAATATTCTATATGTTACATATACTTGTAAGTTCTTAGCATTTGAAGTTCCTGCATCTTCTCCGTTATACAAATATTCAGATTTACGAAGTTCTCTTGAATATGTGTATGCACCATTGAATAGTTCGTCAGATGCTCTAACTTCAACACTCCAGCTTCCATCGTCATTTACGTTTTTCTTAGAGTACATGTAGTCATGTATTTTACCATTTACAATTACAGTTGCTTTATAAACATCTTTTTGTAAGTATAAATCTTCTTGTTCTCTTCTTGTTATACCAAAGTCAACATATCTACTTTGATCTGATTTCTTAGTATATAGATAAGAATAAGTTCTGTCTAGAGTTACTGTCTCAACTTCATCAGTTGGATTATTTATATCTTCTAATACAAATCTATCATATACCGGATATTTAACAAGTGCATTTTCTTTTGTTAATGGGTCATCTACTAAAGTTGTTGCATTTATCATGCAATCCCTTATAAATACTATAACTCCATTGCAATCGCTGCTACCTACGCCTTTAGATCTTAACCAGTTTGCTAATTCACTATAAGCTTTTTCATAAGATCCTGTTGCCTCTGATAATTCTAGGAATTTGTTCCAAGCATCTTCAAATTTTAATGCTATAGTATTTCCATTTTCATCTTTTCCGTTTTCAATATACTCTCCATTATCCATTGCAAGTTTTGAAAGCAATGCATATGACTTATGCCATTCATTTCCTACTTTATAATCTTTAGGACTTGAATCTATGCTTCCAAATAAGTTATTAAATGCATCTCTATTTATATCTTGTGCATTTGAATAACCACCTGTTAGATTATTTTTATAATATGTAGCTTGATATATTTGTCCATTATATACAAATGTTACATAGTATTTCTTTAATGGATCTAAGTTATAAAAATGATATTTTCCTTCACTATTTGTTGCTGTTACTCCTACTAAATTTCCGCTTTCATCATATAGTCTAACTTCTATTCCAGCAAATGGAGTATCTTCTCCTGATTTTACTCCTGTAATATCTGCTGTTTTTACGCTAGGTAAATCTAACCAAACGTTTCCTCCAAGTTCCATTGAAACTTCTTTTGTTCCTAAATCTATTATTGCATCATCATATTCTGGTGTCGCATGGAATTCTCCTTGTTCACCTTCAAAATTACCTTCACCACTAATCTCTACTTTTATTAAATCTTGTAGTCTTGATGGTACAGTAATTTTTGCTTTATATGTAAATGCTACAATATAAGTTACATCTTTATAATGGTCGTTTCCTTCTGAATCAGTATAATCAAATTCTTTTCTTATACTTTTAACTGTATCAAAGCTTTCAACTTCTACATTTATACTTGCTCCGTAATTGCTATTTTCTTTAAGTGTACCTGTTTTTATATAATCTGACGGATTAAATAAATCTTCTCTTATTCCATTATTTCCAATATAGTAGTATCCATCAACAGTACCTTCTGATCCTTCAAGTTTTATTCCATATATCGTAATTTTCTTTAAATAATGTATATTTATTTTTGGATTTATTGTTGTTACTCCATTATTAGGTTTATATCTTATGTAAAAATCTTCTCCCCAGTTTGGAAACTTAATTTCATTTCCACCTTTATCTAGAAATACCATTTCTGTACCATCTAGTCCCGTTATCTCATATTCGGCAAATGGTATAGAATTTGGATATTTACTTGCATTTACTCCTGCAAGTTCATCATAAAGTATTGATTTTGCATCTTTTACTGCTCCACTTAAATCTCCTGTATTAACATCAATTTTATATGGACCTACTGTATAGGTTTGATCAGTATAATCTACTAAAACCCTTGTATTATTACTCTGTGATGTAAACTGAAGTTTATTTCCACCTTTTAATATTCCATAGTAAACCTCAGCAAATTGATTTGATCTTGCTATTAAAGCATTAGAAGATGTTGGTGATGTAGTTGTGCCTTCTTCGTATCCTTCTAGTGTTTTTTCATAATTTGGTTGACCTTCAAACTGTCCTGAAGCCCAAATTATATTTTGTAAATTTGCTGCATCCCAATTATTTGTTTTAATAGCTGTATATAAAGCATATGCAATACTTTGTTCTAATGGTATTCTTCCTTGTTCATCATATTCAATTACTCTAGTTGAATTATTTTGACCAGGCACGTTTTCTAACCAATAACCTTGTGTTTTGTTTATACAAAACAATTTATTATCATATAAGTATGGCTCTACTGGTGGATCTGCAATTGAAAAATCTGCACCAAATACAACTGAACCAATTGATAAAACAATACTCATAATGGCTATCATTAGTAAAATTTTTAAACTTTTACCTTTTAATTGCATTTTTTTCTCCTTTCTATATAATATCGTTATACAATTTACTTATAATACGTTTCTTTATTTCATATACAGCTAAAGCAATTAATACTAATATGCCTAATGTTATTCCTGTAAATGATGCAACTTCTCTACCTGTTGCCATACCAATAACAACATCTGCAGCTGATTTATCTTCTGATTTATCTACTCCTCCTGATTGTACGTCTCTATCTACTAAACCATACTCATTGTATGAGGTTAAAATTCCTGCTGAGTTTCTTACTGTTCCAGTATTTTCGCCTGACATCTTTCTACTTAATACTAATTTAACATCCTTTGTCTCTCCTGGGTTTATAATTGTATTTGCTAAACTTGTATTATAAGCATTTCCGTCTTGTCCTAAATACCAACTACTATTTAACTCTGAATTAAATGTCATTCCTTGTGGTATATAATCTATAATTGATTTTGCATAACCTGCAACTTGACCGTTATTTTGAACTTTTATTGTATATTCAACTAATACTGTTGCAAATTCTACATTTGGTGTTGCAAGTTCTACCTTAGCTACTGCTAATTCATCATAATCATAAGTTCTTGTTGCTGCTTTAGTATTTGTTACAGATATTCTTGTTACAGTTTTACTTATATCTAGATCAAATATTGTACCTTTTACTAATCCTAAATCTACATTATATGTATTAGAATTATCAATTATGATTTCATCTGTTGCTGCAACTGTTTTTCCATCTATTTGTGCTAATACAAAATCTGAATTTTCTGATTCGGCTAATCCTTCTACTTTATAATTTGCTAAGTCATAAGATAAATTATCATATTCAACAACTACTATGTAATTTCCCTTAGTAACATTTATAAATGTATATTTTCCTAATTCATTAGTCTTTTTGGACTGTTCTTTTCCATTAGCATCCAAAGCGATTTTTCCTGAATTTTTATCATATAATTTTACTGTTAATCCAGCTAATCTTTGTTCTCCATCTTCTTTTCTTCCATTTGAATTTGCATCAATCCAAACTTCTCCAGAAATTCTATATGTTCCTTCAACAATTTGTTCATTATCTGTGCTTCCTGTTCCTGGTTCACCTTCTATTGTTGTACTTGGTCCAGCAGAATTCTTTGAAGTTCCTACTATTGTATGACTAATTTTATTAGTTTCAACTGTAATGTCTTCAAATGTAATTTCTGCCTTATTTTCTATCTTCAATATTCTTCCATTTTGTAATGCATAAGGTTCTGTCATAATAGTTAATCTTGCAGTTTCCTCACCATTTATTTGTAATGAGGTCATTATATTTCTTGAATTAGATTCTACACGGTTATTTCCTAAGCTGTCTTTTACTTCATAAGCTACTACTCTTAAACCTTCTGGAATAGTATCTTTTATTTGAACAGTTACTGTGTCACTACTGTTATTTTTTAAATTTATATAATATTCAAGTTCGTCTGTATCACTTAATTCATTTTGACTTATACTGCTTGATAATGATGCTGAAACAATACTATTTGTTACATTATAGTTAATTGTCTCTAGATTTTCTTCTTCTTTCATTTCATCGCATTTTATCTTAGCTGTTATTCCTACTTTTGCATCTTCACTATCATTAACTTCTGCTTCAATAAGAACTCCATCTGTTGTATTTCCATCTAAACTCTTATTTGTATATGTTATTGTATTTGTTTTTTCATCATATTTATATTCTGTGCCTTCATTGTTAACAACACGTACTAAATCAAACTCTTCAGGAAGAACTATAGTTGCTTTAATATTATTTTTTGTTTCAAAGTTTGCATTTCTTATACTTAAATAATATTGAATAGTATCTCCTTGTTTTAAACTCTTACCTGTTTTATCTGACGTTACTGTTGCTGTAATATCACCTTTTATAACATTTATTGTTCTTTCATTAGTAACATTTTCTTCTAGTTCATCAGCAGATATGCTAGATACTACTTTTTGTTTAGTATCATTTTCATCTACTGCATTTCTTATTTGTGAAACAACTAACTTATACTCTACTGTTTTTGAACTTTCTGGATCAATGCTTTCTATAACTTCTTCTAATTTCTTTGTATTAGAATCATAGCTATACATTGGTAAGTCTGACATTTGCTTTACTAATGTTACTACTTCCATTCCATCTGGAATATTAACTGTTACTTTTACATTTTTTGCAAATTCTTTTCCAGTGTTTTTAACAACTAATCTATAGGTTAAGATTTTTCCTTCTTTTACATCAGCACCATCTTCTAATTCTTTAGATGTATTTGCTTCTATAAATGAAGATTGTGCAGTTACTACTGGAGTTTCTCCAGTTGTTATTCCTACTGCTTTTGCTAAAACTAAGTTTTGATTGTTTCCTCTTTCAGCATTGTTATTATAATATACTCCATAAGAGGCCTTTGTAGTTTTTCCATAATCTAAGTTTGCTGGAACTTTTACACTATATCCGAAGCTTATAGTTGTTCCATGTGCAACTGTTCCTAGTAATACTATTTTAAATGCTTTTGCAGTTTGTGTATATTCGTTTGTCCAAGATTCTCCGTTTACTGTCTCGTTTGCATTTTCGCTATAGTAAACTTCAACATCTTCTTTTGAAACATTTATTGCACTATTAAGAACTGTATCAAAGTTTGAGCCCAAATCTGCTTCGCTTGCATCTTTGTTTCCACTTGTAGGAATTGTTCCTAATATTGTAACTCCTGTTGCATCAAAAGCTAAGTTGTTTACAACAGTTGCTGATATATTCATAACTTTTTCACTTGATTTTGTAGCAATTTTTACTAATTGTTCCTTGCTTTCTTGCGCTGTTACTTTTTGGCCATCTATTTCAATTGAATTTGTTGTAACAAATCCTGTTGGTGCAACTATACCAACTGGACTACTTATGGTTTTTTGTTCTCCATTTTCTCCATTTAAATACTCTAAATCAACTGTTTTTTCATTAGTTGGAGCTAGATTATCTAATGTTAAATCTGCAACTATTCTTACTACAGTTCCATTTGATGTGGATTGAGTACTATATTTTGTTTGATTTCCATTAAGATTTAATGAAATTCTATTTCCATTTGCTGATACATTATTTAATTCTAGTTCATCTTCATATATTAGTCTTGCTTCTTTTACATTTATTTCTTTTACTTCTTCTGGTAAGACTATGTTAGCTTTTACATTTGAATATAAGGCATCGCTTATATCGTTTGTTTCTAAAGTTGCTGTTAAAATAACATCTTCATTTTTTACAACTGTTGATAAATTTTGAACATTTAGATTTAATTGTGCATTTGATGTTGGTTCTGTTAAACTAATAACTTTTGAAACTTCTTTTGATGAATTCTCATTTCCATCTTTATATCCATAAACACTTGCTGTTGTTGTTAATTCTGATAGACTTAATAATTGGTCTTTATTAAAAGTAATTTTAGAGTTTATTACTTTTGATAAAATTATTTCTAAGTCTCCTTCTTTTACAACTTTACTTGTTTCTAATATAACTTTTCCTGTATTTACTTCTAATTCATTATTGTCTTTTGTAAGAGTTCCTAATTCAGTACCATCATTTGATAATACTTTGATAGATCCTTCTTCTCCAAGGATTTCTACTAAATTATCTTTTTCTACTCTTACTTTTTTATCTGTTAAAAAATTACTTGCATCAAAACTATTAAACATTTCATTTGATTCAACAATTTTTATTGAATCTGTAACATCTTTAAACCCAACATTTGCTTTTAATTTTACTTCAAATGCTGTTTCTAAGTTGTTTTCTCTATTTTTTAAATTTGCATACATATAACCTTTGCTTAATTCTGCTGTTCCTTCTGCTTCAGCTTCTACATATTGTCCAACTTCGTCTTTTAATTCATATGTATAATTTTCTAATCTTCCTTCTGCTATATTTCCCTTTACTTGTACTTTACTAACTACTTGTGATTCTATTGTAGCTGTATCTATTTGAGCATCATAAATATATGTTACTATGTATTCATCTTGTGAATTCCATAAAATCTTATTTTCAGAATCTGGTGTATTTTCTTTCTTAATTGTAATCACATCATTTTCGTATGTATATGAAATTCCTTTTCCTGTTACAATAACATTACTTGGCTTATTATTATTTAGGCTTGGAACATTTACAATGATTTCTTTATTGTTTGTAGGTATTAAATTGTTTTCTATACCTTCAGTTATTTTAAAACTTACCATTGTTTTATTATCGAATTTAATATATCTAATTAAATCTTGTTTTACTAATTCTTTTACTTCAGCAGTCCATTCTAAATGCTCTGTTAATGTTTTTTCTACCTTTTTTTCTTTTCCTTTTTCATTAACATATACTGCATTTAGTGTAACAGTACTGTCTTTTCCTAAAATGTCTTTATATACTTTATCTTCTCTTTTTAGTTTAATTGGTAAAGCAACATTTAAAACTTCTCCTGCATTTACTTCATTAAGCTCAATAACATTACCATTTATTGATTTAACATTTGAATTTCCGTTATCAACAATTTCATAGTTATTATCTTTTAAAGTAACTACTCCATCTTTTAAATATCCTGTTTCTGAGACTTTAAGACTTAATAGCAAAGTTCCTTCAGAATTTACGTCTAATGTTGCATTGTAGTCATTGTTTATACTTGCGTTAAATTCAACATTCTCTTCCTTAGTTTTTGCATCTTGTGATAAGCTACTTGCAGCATAAATAATAGCAGGTGACATATTTACACTTACCATCATTACTGTAATTATTACTGCAATAAATTTGTTTAAAAGTTTTTGCATTGTAATCCTCCTTCAATTAACATAATCATACATCTTTATTATACAACGTTTTTGCTTTATTTTCAAGCTTTTTACCTAATTTTATTGTATGAAAGTTTAATTTTAAGCCTTTTTTATCATATTATATACTAAATCATTAGTTTTCTTTTTTCAATAGTACTTATTTAGGTGTTTTATATAAGTCTTTACGGAAGCTACTTTTAGGCTTTTTATATTAAATTTATATTACAAATTGTGGTATAAAATGTAATTTTTACTCCTATTTTTTCTCTAAAGTCTTATTTGCGTAAATGTATATGTTTTGTTATTAAAAGAGATAGTAAACATGTTACTATCTCTTTACTTTAATTACATTACTTCTTAAGTACTTTTTTCTTTATTACATAGATTGATATTCCTATTATTCCTAATGTACTTACTACTAATACTATCATTCTATTATAATTTCTGTCTTCTCCTGTTGGTACTGATATTTGTACTTTTTGTCCACTATCTGAATCTAATTCTTGCGGATGTACCCAAACAGATGATTCGTCTATCGAATATTGTTCGGATTGATATGGCATTGGTTGATTTCCTACTTCTGATAATTGCATCCTTCTTCCATTTGTATTTGTTGTTTCTAATACTTCTACTAAGTTTGTATATATTAGATTTTTTTCTTTTATTGTATTTGATAGTAATGTTGATAATACTAGGTATATTTCGTTATATGTATATTTTAGACTTTCTGTATCTTCCATATCTACTGCTGCTTTTGGTATTAAGTCTCCTGATAACTTGTTAGTTGTTATTAATACATTATATGTATTTAAGTTGTCCTCATATAGTTTATTAACTAGGTCATTATCTTGGTTATTTGGTTTTTCGTCTCCTAGTATTATACTAGTTGTAATTAACCTCCAGTCATCTACATCATTTTGATAATTTGCATCGTAATTTGATTCGTTTGATACATAGTCTATTATTCTTCTTGCATTTGTTCTTGAAATATTTTCCCATCCTGGGTTACTCGTTTGTCCTAAATAGTAAAAATCTTTATCTAAGTAGTCTACTTCTCCAATATTGTCTACTCTTATTTTATACGTTAATCTTACTGTTGCTCCACTCATCAACTCTTCATCCATTATTACTTGAACTAGTTCTTCTTGTCTATCTTTTTGTTCTTTTGCTATATCCTGTCTTAATCTATATGCTAATCCATTTTCTACATCGTCATAATAATCCCCTGATGTATATTTTTTGTGTTTTCCATATACTAGATTATTTACAGATTGGTTTGCATCAAATAATATTTGATTGTTCGCTAATCTTATTTGTATATTTGTTAATTCTTTTGATAGTTCTATTTGTGCTTCTGGTCTTTCTGTTAGTCCTAAATCTAACTCTTTTATTTGATATGTTAGTTCTTCCACTTCAGTTATTATACCATTTTCCTCTTTTTTATATACTTCTGTAGATGTTCTATTATATTCAACTTCTATATTTATTACACCTGATTGTGCTACCATTTGCGTATTTTCTATTAGTTCTTTTATTGCTTTTAGTTGATCTTTTGTAGCTTGCTCATAATTCTCTTCATTTTTTGCTTCTGTTGTTAATTGTGTTCCTGATGCTAATACTTCTGCCCTATGATTTTTCAATGTTTGCATTCCTTCTGCTTCTGAATTTACTGAACTTCCCATTGAATATTTCATTTCTTCTTCTCTATAAGAATATACATCTTTTGCATCTGATATACTTGGTATATCACTTCCATCACAATCATAATTATACATTGCTTTTTTATCATTTGCATTCTTTACATTATAATTTTGTGTTTCTGTACTTATATATCCTATTATACCATTATAATTATTTACAGTTGGATTTTGATTTACTCCTTTTTGATATATTGTTGATTTATAATCTTGTCCTGTATATGATACATTATTTAGTCCACTTGTTCCTAATATTTTGTCATAGTTTCCCAATATGTCGTCATATTTTGAATTATCATATTTTGCATCTTGTACAATAGCTTGTTTTTGATCTGGTGTTAAATTACTAAATGCTTCTTGTACTTCATTTAATGTTTCCCCTGTATCATCAACTTCTTTTGTTAATACTGTTTGTGTTGTATCTCCATATATAAACCTTACAAAGAAATCTCCTGGTGGCAATGAGTCAAATCTATATTCGCCTTCATTTAATGGTAAATCAGATGAACTTACTTTAAAGATTCCTGGACCTGATATTATTACTTTTGATTTATTTGTTCCACTATAATATCTTGGATCTTTTGTATTTTCATTATTATCTTTCCATTCATTTCCATCTAGTCTATAATCTACACTTGTCCATATATGTTCTCCAGTATAATTTCCTGTTGAGAATCCCTCTGAATTTACTTCTTGTACTAATTCAACTAATTGTAGCGTTACACCATTTATTCTCTTGTCTTTATTTTCTTGTACATCCCTATCATTTGTATTATATACACCATTTCCTATTACTGCCTGATTAGAAACTTCTGTTCTTGCGTCTTCAAATACATATCCATCAATGCTTCTTGTAGCTTTTGTATCTTTTTCGTGTGTTGGGTCAATCTTTATGTCTATTACTAGTTTTAAGTTTGATGCTTTATCTGTATCATCTTCTAGTCTATTTACCCATGATCTGCTATCAGCTTTTATATCTCCTTTTTCATTTATATCTTTTGATTTCAAGCTTCCTGGATTTGAGTCTAAATCTATTACACCAGCTTTTGCTCCACTTCCATAAAATGTTGAATACCCATTTATTTCTGCTATGTTTTTCTTTCCATCTGTTTCTACTACTTCAGTTACACGATCATTATCTATAAGCGTATTTATTTCTTGGTCTATCATAACTTTTCCTGTATTTTTATCATTGTTTACTTTAAATGTTATATATACATATGTGAAGTCTCCTGGTCTTAATTTTACATTACCCATATTTCTTGCTGTTGTATCTTTTATTCCTGTTATATATATACTTGTATAATACTGCTTTGACTCTTTTCTAATTTCACCATTTCTACTATCTATATTATTACTATTATCATAATATCCTTGTGATGAACCATATTTTGAAATGTATTTAGAATCTGGGCTTACATTAATATCATATATTTTATTTCCATTTGCATCGCCTACAAATGTATTACTTTTTACAATACTATTATCTGCTACACCAAAGTAATTATATTGATTAATATCATAGTAATCTACTATTTCATCTACTGATGTCCATATATCTTGTGATTGATTTTTTATTGATATTTTATATGTTACAAAAACTTGTAAATTCTTTATATCATCTTCTTCTTTTCCAGTTACATCAGAACCATCATATAAATATTCTGATTTACGTAGTTCTCTTGTGTAAGTCTCCCCTGAATTATGTTTAGTGTCGCCTGCTCTATTTTCATTATTAGGTCCAGTAAATACATATTCTCCAGTATTTACTACCCAATCTCCATTTGAATTTGTTTCAGAACTTTTCTTATTATATGTATATTGTTGTTCTTTACCATTTATTAACAATGTTGTTTTATATAAATCTTTTGAAAGCCATAAATCTGCATTTGATCTTAAATGTATTCCAAAGTCTACTTGTCTACTTTGATCTCTTGATCGAATATATAGATAATTATATCCTATTACTGAACCATCTTGTAAATTATCTACATCCTCTAATGTAAATTTATTATCTGGCGGATTTGTAGCTTCAGGATATGCTATGGTTGAGGCACTAATCATTGTATCCATCATATAAGTCCAAATATTATTTATTTCACTTTCTAACACGTTTATACCTCTTAATCGTTGTTTAAATGTGCCTTCTAATAATCTATATTCTTCATTCTTATGATCTCTTATATTGTAATATGTATCATTCATTGTGCTTGAGCTTGTCTGATTAAAGTTATTACCATTTATTGATATTTCTTCAAATATTTTTAGAGCATCATAATATCTGAATGAACCTCCATTCATTCCAATATTTTCGTTCTTATGATATTCTATATACTCTTCATTTGTCCCTTCTATTTTTGAATATAGACCGATAAGCTTTTCTCCATTGTCCATCTTTATAATAATTTTGTGGTGATGATTGTATTTCATCATATAAATCATTGAAACTGTTTCTGTCTCCGCCTGATTCTTCTGCAGTTGAATATCCTCCAGATAAATTATTATTATATTCTACATCTTCGAATCGCATTCCATCATATGTAAATACAATTTTATATTTGTGTAATGGATGCAATTTTTGAAATCCATATTCTCCTTCTGAGTCCGTTCTAGTTGTAGAAATTGGAGTATTTGAAGCAATATTTATATCCCATATTTCAGTTTGAATTCCACCAAGATTTATTGATCCACCATTTTGTCTATTTCCATAACCTCCTGTTTTATTTTCTGGTAATGCTTGCCAAACATTACCTCCAATGTACATATTTATCTCTTTAGATTTAAATGTTACATTTTCAAAGCTACCTGAAGTAGCCACTGAGCTTCCTCCGCCACCCGAGCCGCTACCTGAGCCGCCTCCTGAGCCGCTTCCTGAACCGCCGCTATAGTGAGCTCCTGAAACTATACTAGCTGTAACATCACTAAATTGAACAGCTGGCTGAACTTTTTCAATATCCTCATTTATTTTTAGTCCTGTTATTTTTACTGATATATATATATCTTCAACCTTTGCTTTCATTTGATCTATTGCACTTTGCTTAGCTTTTGCTTCATCTTGATCTGATCCTGTTGTTACAAAATCACTCATACTTCCTAATGGATTTACAATAACAGCTGTTGCAACATAGTTATGATGGTGTTCTGACTCATCATATCCTTCGTCTGATAAGCTAGATCTTCTTGGATCGTTAGGATCTGTTATTGTTACTGTTGATTCACCTTCCTTAGAATATGTCCAATATTTGCCTCCACCTGTTACTGATGATATTTTTATATATGGAATATTGTATGCATTTATTTCATAAAATTCATTTTCCCACCAAAATCCAGCAAAAGATTCAAGATTTGGTGATACATTACTTAGTCCCCAGTCAGCTCCTAGTTTTATTATTTCATCTCTCAAATCAGTAGTTAAATCAGTTACATGCTGTCCCAAACTTCTCATTATAGATTCTGTTGATTGACCTTCTACAGGGAAATCCTTAAAAGTAGAAAATTCTCTTTCAATCCAGTATTGTGCTTGACTATAGGTTTTCATTATTCTTCCCTTACGTCTTAATGCCGTTTCTAGTATTCCACCATTATCCTTTATCATACTATATTCAATATGCTTAGATTGGTATGTATAACATGTTCCGTTAAATTTTTGATAATATTCTAATCTTATACTAGGTTCTATACTTTCTACAGCTTCTTCATTTATTGAAGATTGATATCTAACATAAAATGTTTCTCCAAATCTAGGAAAATTGCCGGATATAGGGTTTTCTTCACTGTCCAGTATCTGTATACTTTTATTTGCTATAGTACCATCTTGGAATTTTATATTTGCAGAAATACTTCCAGCACAGAATTTACCAGGATTATTTTGTGTTATCTCTTTCCATACTAAATCCTTAATATATCCGCTTCCATATAAGACACCTACATTTTGATTTGTAAAACTAACAACGTATGGTCCTGTAGTATAAGTCTGTGCTCCTTGGTCAATCATAACTTTAGGTTCTTCTTTACTATCATCATATAATCCTAATTTTCCATTATTTAATCCTCTATATGCAAAGTTTGCAAATTTGTATGATCTTCCTCGTATATCTTCAAGATCAGTTGATAACGCTTTACTGCTATCGATATTTAATAAGCATGAATCTACACCATCGCCATTAGCACCCGCCCATTGCCATGATGCCCATACTATGTCTTGCATTTCTGGATCTTTTGCACCAAACCATCTTGCATACGCTATACTTTGTGCCATCTTTCTTTCTTTATTGAATTTATAATCTACTACTTGTTTAGAATCTTCATATGCATCATCTGCAATAAATAGTGAACCTTCTTCATATTTTGCTAACCTTGTTAAACACCAGCCATGTCCAGCACAATATGTATCACTCCAATATGTATACATTTCTGTTGTATCACCACCGTTTTCAACATCTCCTATACCTTCAATAGTACTTTGCATAGCATGTCCTTCACGTGGTCTTCCAATAGATAAGCCTCCACTAGAATTTCCTGTATCAATAACAGCATATGGAGCAGAAACATCGGCTAAAGATGAAAAGACTATTTCTTTATTTTCCATATTTTTTGTAGCTAATAATTTTACTATTTTGGGTATAAATGGACATAGTACTAAACAGAAAATTATTATTCCAATTATTTTTTTTCTAATGCTTTTCATCTTTTAGTTTCTCCTCCTTTCTTTTTTATCTTTAGTATTGTATTTTATATTTTTTATTTATTGCTTTATATGAATATAATCCTATCAGTGCAAATATTGTGGTTAAAAATATTGTAATGATTGTAACTTGCAATATTTTATTTTCTTTTTTACTAATTACTAAGTCTGCTATTTCATCATTTATTCCTGATAATCTTTTTACCTTCTCTAGTCCATACTTATTGTAGGTTTCTTTTATTTTAGTTTCACTATGGATTAGTTGTTTATCATTTTCTTTTAGTTCTTTTATTAAGACTAATTTTATACTTTCAGTTTCACCTGGTTTTAATAATTTATTTGCTATAGATTTATTAACCGCATTTCCATTGCTATCTATATACCAATTTTGATTTAATTCTGATACAAATTTTATGTCTTTTGGTATAAAGTTTTCTATTGAAGTTACATATCCTTCGATATTTCCTTCATTTTTTACATTTATTAAATATTCAATTATTAACGTACTATTCATTGGATTGCTTAAACTTACTAATGCTTTATTTGAATTAAAGTCATAGTTTTTGCTATTTTTTCCATCTATTACATTTATCTTTGAAATTGCATTAGATATTTTTATATCAAATTTTTCTATGTCTTTTAATCCTAAATCTACATTGTAAATATTACCTTCGTTAATTGTGATAGTATTGGTTATAGCTTCTTTTGAATTAGATTCTATAAAATCAGAATCTTCATTTTGTGATAAATTTGTTGTTTGATAATTTGTTATTTGATATACATCATTATCATATTTTGCTACTACCATGTATTGTCCTTTTGCTAATCCCTCGAAATCATATTCCCCATTATCATTTGTTAATACCTCAATTATTTTTCCTTCTTCATTAGTTACGTCTCTTCCTAATAGTACATTGTATAGTCTTACTGGTACATTAGCAATTCCTACTTCATTTTCATCTTTTTTAGAATTTGAATTTTGGTCATGCCATATTTTACCTGAAATTGAATAAATATCACCTTTTTCTTTCTTTGCTTGTTCATTTATTATTGTATTATAATTTGAAGTTCCTTCTATTTTCTGTTTTATTGTATTTATTTCTAAATCTTGTCCATTTATTTTTATTGAAGCTTTATTTTCTATTTCTTTTATTTGTCCAACACTATCTAAAATATATGGTTTTGCAATAATAGTTACTTTTATATTTTTTCCCGCTTCAACTATTTCATTTACATTGACTGTATAATTCTCATCTTCAACTGTATATACATTTGATTCATTCTTAACAATGTATTTTATAATTTTCAATTCGTTTGGTAAGCTATCATATATATTTACTTCTGCTGATTCTTTTGAATTATTTCTTACATTAATATAATATTCAACTGTATCTGTATCTAACATTTTTTCTGTAATATTACTAGACAAATCAGCTGAAAATCCTTTTGTATCTTGTACTACCTTTGTATATTTATTGGATTTTATTTCTTTATTTGCTCCGTCAAATACTGCTACAGCTTGTAAAGTTATTTCTTGATTTGCTTCTTCAGATGATATTACAGTTGCATCTATATTAAATGTTTCAAAAGACTCTAATTCTCCTAAAGAATAAGTTATTGTTCTATTTTTTTCATCATAATTGCCCTTATCGCAATTATTTATTTCTAGATATTTTGGAATATCAATTTTTACATTTATATTATTAATTTTATCTTTGTTATTATTTTCTACACTTAAACGATAACTAATTTTTTCTCCGATTTTTACATGTTTATCTGTTTTTTCAGATGATATAATCAATTCTAAAGTTCCATCTACAATATTATTTTCAAATGAAGCTGTACTATTCTCTAACATATTATCAGCTGTTACTTCTGCCCTTACTATAGCATTTGAATTTTCTGTACTCTTATAAACATTTATATCAAATTCAACTTCTTTAGTTTCTCCTGGTGCAATTGAATCTATTGTTTTCGAAAGAGCTTCTGATCTATCAATATGAACATCATATAAATCATGTTCTTCTAAATATTCATTTATATAGAAGGAAGAATCCGTTGGTCTTTGAACTTTTACTGTTACATTCTCTGCTGATTTTTTTCCAGTATTAGTTGCACGAATTAAATATTTTACTAGTTTTTCACCATTTACATTTCCGCCGTTTTCTATTTTATCTCCTGTATAGTAGTCTTCAGCTACTATCTCGGTTCTTATAATAGGAATGTTTTCAGTTGCTATATTTATAGCCTTTGATATTATAATATTTTTACTAGTTCCATTTTCTGAATCATTGTCATAATAAACTGCATATTCTGAAACTGCATTATTTTCATAATTTATATTTCTTGGAACTTTTACATTATAGCTAAATGATATTTTTTGAGCAGGGGCAACCTCTGATTTTGACACAATTAAATATGATTTACTTGTGTCTCTTGCTTCTAAGCTCCATCCATTTTCACTATTATTTAAATCATAAGTTGCATTTCCATTATCTGAGTAATATATATCTGCTTCTATTCCTTCTATATTAATTGCACTTGCTAAATTAGTAGTAAAAGTAGAATTTAGATTTTCATTACTTGTATCAGTTTTTATAGTATCCTGTGATGGAATTCTTCCTAATATAGCTAATCCTCTAGCATTCTCTTTTAGATTACTTACTACTATTCCACTTAATTTTAATTGCTTTTCTACATCATTTGCTGCTATCTGTACAGTTTCATCCTTAGTTATAGCTGATACAGTTTGACTTAAAGATCCTTCATTTGCTGTTACAAATCCTGTTGGTGCAACTATATTTACTGGAACTTCTATAGTTTTTAGTTCATTTCTAGCCATATTAGTATATTGCATTGTTATTTTTTCATTAGCATTAACTGCTAAATTATCTAGATTCATATCTAAGACTATTCTGATTACTGTTCCGTCAGCAGTTGGAACTAAGCTGTACTCTGTTTGTGTTCCTTCTAATTTTAGATAAATTTGTTTTCCTACCATTCTAAAGTCTACTGGAACAAGTTCATCTTCATATATAAGTTTTGCGTCTTTTAAGACAACATTAGAAATTTGATTAGGTAAAGTAATCAATATTTCTGGATTTGTATATAATGCATCATCAATGCTATTTTTTTCTAATACTGCAGTTATAACAACATCTTCATTTGTCACTACTGTTGATAAATTGTCTTTGCTTATTGTAATAGTAGCATTAGATTGAGGCTCTACAAGTTCTATATTTTTTACTACATTGTTGTATGATACTTCTTGGCCTTGTAGTTTTCCAAATACATCAATAATATTTTGAATGTATGATGTATTTGATAAATTTTCTTTTGTATAAACTAAATTTGGATTTATTGTTTTATTTATGAATATGTTTAAATTTCCTTCTTTTATAGGCTTGCTCGTGTAAAATTTTAAACCAAATTGATTTGCTTGTATTTGCAAATTATCTTTATTTAAAACTCCAAGTTCTATATTCTTTTGGTCTAAAACTCTAATTGTTCCATCTTCACCTAATATTTCTATTAAGTTATCTCTGTCTACAGATATATTTTTATCTATTGTTTCATAATTTGAAGGAAATTCTCTAATTTCTATTTCATCAATAAAATCTACTAATCCCACATTTACTTGATAAACTGAATTGTATAGTGTTTCTAGTTTATTTTCTTTTCTATTTAAATTAGTATACATATAACCTTTATTTATTTCATTATCTCCACCAATAGTTGCCTCTAATAAATTTCCTACATTATCTTTTACATGATAAGAAAAATTCTCTGTTCTTATTTCTATATTATTTTTTGAAGCAGTTTTTGCTAACATTACTGCTAAAGTTTCTATATCAGTTTCTTCTACTTGCGTATCATATATGTATGTTACTATATATTCATCATTTGAATTCCATTGTACTTTGTTTTCAGAAACATAATTTTTACTTATAAAAACTACTTGATTTTGATAATTATAAGAAATATTATCTCCAGATACTATTACTTTGCTTGGTTCCATATTATTTACTAAAGGTGCTAAAATTTGTATTGTTTTTTCTGTAACTGGTATACTATTGTCTTTTATACCACTTGATACAAGAAAACTTACTAAAGTTTTATTTTCATATTTTAAATATCTTTTTAGTTCTTGTGATATAATTCCTTCTACTTCATTATCCCATTTTAGATGATTATTTATTGTTTTAGAAATGTCTTCTTCTTCTCCATCTTCATTTATATATGTGGCATTTAGTTTTACACTGCTATCTTTTTCAAAATACTCTATATCAGTTACTTCACTTCTTTCAAATTCAATAGGTATAGATAAATTAATAGAATTCTTATCTGTTATCTGGCTTAATTCAAATGTATTGTCGTCAACTCTTTCTATGTCACTATTTTCTTCTATATCTCCTAACTTGTAATTATTGTTTTCTATTTTTATTGTTCCACCTTTTATATATCCATCTCCTACTACCGATAAGTTAATATTTAATGATAATTGTTCATCTATATTTGCTATATAAGAAGTGTTATTGTTTATGTTTGCATCAAAAAGTACATTTTCATCTGTTGATAAATCTGCTATTTCATTTGCAGCATAAACTATAGTTGGTATAAAGTTTGAACCAACTAGTATAAAAGCTGTTAATGCTGATGTGACTTTTTTAATTAGTTTGTGCATTTATTTCTCCTTTCACTTTACATAAACAATATTTGATTATGGTAGTCATTTACTAAAAACCTTGTTTTCCTTCTTTTTTTTAGTAAATATATTAAGCCTTTTAATCATAATAATACTAAAACATAAAGAAATTTTTTTCAACACGTACTTTCTTTCAATTTCTGAAAAGCCTTTACGGAAGCTATTAATAAGCTTTTTATATTAAATTTATGTTACAAATTTATGGCATTTTGCTTGTTTTTTACTTCAAAGTTGTACTTGCGTAAAGAATTTTTATGTAATATTTAATAGTAAAAAAAATAATAAGATGAATTTTTTATCTTTTAAAATATCTTTGTTATATTTTATTAGTAATAAGTATCTGTGAAAATCTGGAATTAAATAGTTGACAAACGAAAAAAAATATTATATACTTATAAATGAATTCAGCGACACTCATGTAAAAAAAGCTAGTAGTCCGACCTACTAGCTTTTTTTATAGTACTATGTACTATTTTTTCTCTTGCTCATTAGTGTTTGCATTCTTCTCATTGTTGCGTATTTCTTTAATTAGCTTATCTACTAACACTAATATCACCTCAGCTACACTCATTCATACCACCTCCTTTCTTTTAAGATTTCCTTATAGAAAGGATTAGACAAATTATACCATATTTTTCCATTTTTGTGCAATGATAATAATTAAATTTTAATAATTTATTTATTATATAGTAACACTTTGAAGTTCTTCATCATATAATATTATAGTTATTGTATTTAGGAGGTATATATGAACGATAATGATATGAATGAAATGTTTAAGAAAGCACAGTATATGATTCAAAATAACCAAATTCCTGATGATATAAAAAAGATTATAAATAATTTTCAAAATTCTTCTAATATTAAGACTTCAAATAATTCAAACCAAAATTTTAATAACAAAAACGATTCAAATTTCAGTTCAAATCAAAATTTAAATAGCAAGAACAATTTAAATTTTAATTCAAATCAAAGTTTCAACAATCAGAATAATACCTCAAGTAATAGTCAAAACAATAATTCTATGCCTAATATTGATATAGACACTCTAATGAAAATGCAAAATATTATGTCAAAAATGAAAAATTCTGAAAATGATGATATGAGTAAACTACTACTTTCTTTAAAACCATATTTAAGAGATGGTAAAAAGGATAAAATAGATGAATACATACAATTAATAAAAATGGGGAAAATGACTCAGCTTTTTGAAACCTTTGGCGGTGATAAAAATTGAATTTAAACAATATTCTACCAATAGATGATAAGGGAAGACTTCATCTTTTTGGTTTTACTTTTTATGCAGATGATTTACTAATTATAGCTCTAATTTTATTTTTATATAACCAACAAGTTAATGATAAATTTATATATATTGCTTTATTTTTGCTACTTATAAGTAATTAAAGAGATGAAAATGTTTATCATTTCACCTCTTTTTATCATTACTTATTTTTAATAATTTACATTCCATATTTTACTATTATCTTACAGTTTGCATATATGACCAAACTGTTGTGTCTTCTGTTATTTGTGATGCATTCATTCCTAAATATTGTGCAAATATTTCTCTTGCAACTGGTGCAGTGTATCCTCCATGAGCTCCATCTTTAACATATACAGCTACCGCTATTTCTGGATCATCAAATGGTGCAAAACCTATAAACCATGCATTAGTTCCATTATTAGTTGAAGCAGATCCTGTCTTTCCTCCAACTTCAATATTAAAGTCTCTAAAGTAATGGTATGCAGTTCCGGCATCATCACTTGTAACACCTTTCATTCCTTGTCTTATAGCTGCTAAAATTTCTGCACTTAATTCTAAGTCATTACCACTATTGCCTTCTTTTTCTAATAAGGTACTTACATACGATTCAATTTCATTTCTAGAAACTTGAGTTCCATCTGGATTATTTATAGCTTTTATTATTGTAACATTTATATTTTTGCCACCATTAGCTAACATTGCTGTATATTTAGCCATTTGTAAAGGTGTAAAGTCGTTATATAATTGTCCTATTGCTGTTTGTATTGTTTTACCACCAGTCCATTCACTATCAACCTCTGGTCCTGATAATGTTCCAGAAATTTCATCTGGGAGTTCTATTCCTGTTTTTTGTCCTAATCCAAATGCTTTTGCAACCTCAGTAAGTTTATCTATTCCTGCTCTTCTTCCAGTTTCATAGAAGAAATAGTTGCAAGAATGTTCAATTGCTTGAACAACATTTTGCCAACCATGTCCACCTCTTGCCCAACATGTTGGTTGATAATCTCTAAAATAAGTATATCTGTACGTATCATTTATTTTTGTATTTAAATCTATTGCTCCACTTTCTAATCCTGCAATTGCTGTAACTAATTTAAAAGTTGAACCAGGTGCAGATTTATCAGATATTGCTTTATTTACTAATGGATGTCTTGTATCATTTCTATAATTATCCCAATTAGCTTGACTTATTCCATCTGTAAACAATGAAGGATTATAATTAGGGTAACTTGCCATAGCAAGAACTTCACCTGTTTTAACATTAATAACAACAGCAGAACCTTCATTAGCATTTGCTACTTCTCCTAATTTTCCGCTTCTCATATCTTCCATATTTTTAGCTAATGCTGCTTCTGTAGCTCTTTGCAAATCAGCGTCTATAGTTAAAACTACATCACTACCTGTTATTGCTTCTTGTGAGATATATTCATCAGTAACAACACCCTCAACAGACATATCTATCTGTCTTATTCCATCTGTTCCTTTTAAATATTTTTCAAATACTTTTTCTATTCCTGTCTTTCCAATAATATCAGTTTGTTTATAATCAGGATGTACTTTCAAATCATCTTGTGATATTGGTCCAACATATCCTAATATATGTGATGCGAGTTCACCATAAGGGTATGAAACTGTTGGTTCAATGTATGTGCTTATTCCTGGAAAGCTAGATCCCATTTCATTAAATTTAGCATAGCTTGCATTACTAATATTGCTTGCGAGTTTTACAGATTTTGTATTGCTATATCCATCTTTTTCTATTAAATATCTTAGTGTTATTATTTTTCTTGCGTCTTGTACATTATCGGTATTTACTTTGTATTTTTCTTTGTAATAATTAAAAGCAGTTTCTGCATCAAATGTACTATCTACATTATTATTCTTTTTCCATGACTCTACATCTATATCCTTAAACTCATAAGGCTCTACTTTAATTGGAAAATTATCTATATATTTATCTCCATTTTCTTCAAGTGTTTTTGCTAACAATAAAAGTGAATTATTTAAAGTCTCATTATCTATTTTTGTCTTATAGATTTCCACATTATATAACATAGTTGTGGATACTAATTTATTTCCTGTTGAATCTAAAATATTTCCTCTAGCTGCTGTAATAACCTTTTCTCTCGAGAGTCTTGTGTTTGAGGTTTCTCTATATTCTTCACCATGAACAATTTGCAAATTAAATAGAGTAACTAATAGTATAATTCCAATGATATATACTATAGCTATTAAAATGTTAAATCTTATTTTAGTATTTTTAGTATCTCTCGTATTTTTTTTTTCTTTCATTACTCCTCCCTTGCAACGCTAAAAATATCTAGTAAGTAATTTTTTATTTTTGAATAAGTTCTCAATATAATATCCTAACTTTTTCATACCTGGATATAAGATTATAACTAAAAGAATGTTATATAGCGCTTCTACCATAAGCATTAATACAAATGGTAACACTTCAATTTCTATACCAAATTTTAAAATGTTAGCTATATACATTCCTATTTCAAAAATTATAGTTGCTCCCACAGTCATTAAAATAATAGTAACTCTACTATCTTTAGAAAAGTTCTTATCAAAATACTCACCTAATAACCCTATCAAACCTAAAAATATCCCAGTAAATCCAAAGCTTCTACCTACCAATATATCTAAAATAAAACCAATTATCACTCCACATACTCCACCAATTTTCTTACCTGCAAATAATCCTAAAAATAAAGTTAAAATAACAAATGTATTTGGCATTACTCCTCTAATTGTAAACCATGAGAAAAAATTTACTTGTAGAAAATATATTACTAAAAATAAAAATAAAATAATTAGTATACCTTTAAATTTTTTCAATTTATAATAATTCCTTTCTATAGCACAAAATTACTTTTCTTTTTTATTAAAAATTGTTTATATTTATTGGTTTGTTATTACTAAAACCGTCTCTAGTTTTGAGAAATCAGTTGACGGAGTTACATTTGCATATCTATCCAACTCATTTTTTGTATTTACTACATCTGATATTGTTCCTATTAGTATGCCTTTTGGAAATATTCCTCCAAATCCAGATGTTACTATTTCATCGCCTTGCAAAATACTTGTCTCTACAGGAATAGATGTTGCTCTTAATTTTTTATTGTCTGATATTGTTCCTTTAAGAAGTATGCTTTCTGACGATGTAGACAATGTTGCACTTACAGTGCTTGCTGTATCTATTATTGTTTGTACTTTGGCTGTTTTATCTGTTACTGATAAAACTTTACCAACTAAGCCTTGCTCAGATATAACAGGCATATTTTCTTTTATTCCATCATTTGTTCCTACATTTATAATTATTATCTTCTCATAATTGCTGTAACTTCTTTCTATTACGTTTGCTGGTACTGTAGAATAATCTGTATATTTATTTTTTAAATTTACATATTCTTTTAGTGTGTTATTTTCTGACTTTAATATTTCCAATTCTCTTACTTGTTCCTTTAATTTAGTATTTTCTTCCCTCAAATTAGTATTTTCATTTTTTAGAATCTCTATATCACTTATCTGCTGTTCATTACCAGTTATTCTATTTTTTACATAGACAAATCCATTTTGAAAAGGCATAAAAAATTTACTAACAACAGTTTGAACTGATTGCATTTGACTTGTTCCAATATTTGATATAATAACAACAAGTATTAGCACAATTATTGTTATTGCAATTCCGATTACACTTGTTTTGTTATTTTTCATTATGCCCTCCTTTATTTAAAAGAATTTGTTGAACCTTTAATGTCTCTATTAAAAAATTTATTGATTTTTAGGTTTTCTATTCAAAATAATTTTCTTTAGCTTATCAAAGTTTTCTAATGTTTTTCCTGCTCCTATTACAACACATTCAAGAGGAGAATCTGCAATAAAAGTTTTTACACCTGTTTTTTGAGTAATTAGTCCATCAATGTTTCTAATTAAAGCTCCTCCTCCTGATATATAAATACCATTTTGCAATATATCTGATGCAAGCTCTGGTGGAGTGTTTGATAAAGTATTTACTATTGCTTCTATTATTTCACTTATAGGTTTTTGCATAGCATCTTCAATTTGTTTTGAAGAGATTTCAACGTTTTTTGGAAGTCCTACATCAATGTCTCTTCCTCTAATTTCTTTTGTAATTTCTGTTACAAGTGGCATTGCACATCCAAGCTCTATCTTTAAGCTTTCAGCTTGAGCTTGGCCTATTACAATGTTTTCTTTTCTTTTTAAGTATGCTATTATTGCTTCATCTATTGCATCTCCAGCTACCTTTATAGATGTTGAAGTAACTATTCCTCCTAGTGAAATTACTGCAACTTCAGTGGTTCCTCCACCAATATCTACAATCATTTTTCCACTTGCTTCTAGAACATTTAAACCTGCTCCTATTGCAGATGCCATTGGCTCATCAATTAGATGTACTTCTTTTGCACCTGCTTGTAAAAAGGCTTCTTGTACAGCTCTTTCCTCTACTTCAGTTATTCCTGAAGGTACGCCTACAACAACTCTCGGCTTTCCTGCATTATATTTTTTGCAAACTTTTCTAAGCATATTTTTTAGCATAAGTCCTGTTGCCGTAAAGTCTGCAATTACTCCCTCTTTCATTGGTCTTACAGCTTTTATATTTTCTGGAGTTCTTCCTAGCATTTCTTTTGCTTCTACTCCAGTGGAAACAATATCCGATGTTGCATTGTCTATTGCAACTACTGATGGCTCCCTTAAAACAATACCTTTTCCCTTTACAGTAATTAAAATATTAGCAGTTCCTAAATCTATACCAATATCTTTTGAACTAAAGTCTAATAATTTCATTCTTAAAATCCCTTCTTGAAAATATACTTTCGTATTTATCATACCCTATTACAATATGGTCTAATAGCTTTATCTCAAGCATACTTGCAGCTTTTAATAGCTTTTCTGTAAATTCTATATCTTGTTTGCTTGGTGTTGGATCACCACTTGGATGATTGTGTACTACAATCATTCTATTTGCTTGCATTCTAATTACTTCTAGTAAAATTTGCTTTATTCCCACTCTTACATGGTCAATTTCTCCATTTGTAATACCTACTATTTTTATTATATTGTTTTTACTATTTAAAACTACTAATTTTAAAACTTCTTGTTTTTCAAACTTAAATTCTTGTATAAAAATATTTGCAATATCTTTTGGATATTTGATTTGTACACCTATTCCATTTTCTTGATTCATTCTTTTAGCAATTTCACATATTGCTTTAAGTTGAATTGCTTTTACCTTTCCTATTCCTTTTATATTTTTTAGCTCAGCTAAAGACAGCATTTGCAATCCTTTTAAAGAATCAGACATCAAAAGAATTCTATTTGCAATATCAATAGAATTTTCTTCTTTTGTTCCATTTTTTATAATTATTGCCAGTAGTTCTGCATCTGATAACATTCTTTCTCCATATTTTTCAAGTTTTTCATATGGTCTTTCTAAAGCTGGCAATTCTTTCATTTTTAGTGGCATAAAATTTCCTTTCTGCCCCCAAAATAACTAAAATTTTCTATAAATAAATACAGCTATTATTATTCCAACAATGCTTGATACATTGATTTTAAACATTAGTCCTAATGTTAGTTGTACTATTCCCAAATCTAACGTAATTGGTGTAAGGGTTCCAAATTCTTGTCCATATCCTAACCAACTAAGCCATGATATGTCTTTGGTTAGCTCTCCTATTAATCCACCTATTACTAAACCACATAATACAAATATTATTAGTACTAAAGTACCTTTTTCTCTTGTAAACATTTCTACCTCCATTTTTTCTTACGGAAACGTGCATTTTTATATTATGTATTATATATGTAATTGGATTTTTTTTCAATATATTTTACTAAAAAGTATTTCTTTTTTATTTTTTCTGTGTTATATTGTATGTTGCAAGGAGGACTTAATGAGATTTCAGAAGCTTAATGAGAACAAATTAAAGATTTTTTTATCAAATGATGAATTACCAAATAGTAGTAGTTTTGATGATTTTATTTCTGATTCAAGTAATGCTAAACATTCTTTTATTGAAATATTAGAAAAAGCTTATGATGAAGTGGGTTTTGATAGTAGAGATTATAAAATAAAGATTGATGCTGTCGCTATGAAAAATGGAAGCTTTGTATTTACTGTTACTAAATTGGTAAAAATAAAGGATGCTAAAAAGACAGCTGTTCCAAAAAAAATTGCCAAAAATCAAGATACTGGTTTTGTAATATATAAATTTGATTCTTTTGATGATTTTTGTAATTTTTGTGGATATATAAAAAGAAATAATCTTCCTAATATAAAACTTTTTGCGAAAACTATTGAATTGTATTTATATAATAATCTTTATTACTTACTAATAAGTAATGTAAATAAATCATATCCAGAAGCTTCTATGTTTTATAGTTCAATTACAGAATTTTGTAAATATCATTCTAGCAAAAAATTATTTGTGTCAGTTTTAAAAGAAAAAGGAAAACTAATAATAAAAAATAATGCAATAAAAATATGCCAAGAAAAATTTTAATCTAATATCTAAAAAGTAGGCTGGACAAAAGTCCAACCTACTTTTTAGATTAAAATGTAATCTGTTTAATATATTGAAGTTTTATAAAGAAAAAGAGTTAATCATCTGAATACATCCATAAGCAAATGCTGCCAAAAACAAAACTGTAAATGGAATAAGTCCAGCAAAGAAAATTGCCGACTTGTCTGTAAATGCCTTGTTTTCAATAGTAAATGGTTCTGAATCATTTTTCCTATAGATAATAGTTGTGCGTTCAGAAGAAATTTTTACAGAATCAACTTTGCCATTTTTATAACCAATAAGAAAAACATAATCTTCTTTTTCGTCATTAACAGTAATAACTGGAGTTTCATAAATTTTTTTAGCCAAGTTTTTCATTTCTTCAATCTTCTCTGGCGAATCCCTTCCTATAAGCATATTTTTGCCCCACAAAATCCGCTTTTTAACGACTGGTATAGATATCAAACATCCAATAAGATACAAAACACCGACGCAGGCCGTAATAATAAAAAATTCCAATATGTCAAAAAACATTTTTTTCCTCCTTTGTGTTAGCCACAAATTATTTTTCAAAGAACGGTAATATAATTATATCATAATTTACATAATATTGCAATGTCTATGATAAAATTTCTAGGCCTGCAAACTTAGCCATTAACCTCTTATGTCCGGCTTTTTCAAAATCAATATCTACTTTAATATCATCATCTTCCGCTTCTAACTTGGTTATAGTGCCTTCTCCAAACTTTTTATGATATACTTTTTGTCCAACTTTATACTGGCTGATATCTGTAGTATTTGCTTTCTTTGCTTGAATAGATGCTAAAAAGCTTTCTGCAGTTCTACCAAAACTATTAGAAGATTTTTCTTTTTGAATATTTGAGTAATCTTCATTACTCATCTTTATAGTTGTTACTTTGCTTCCATATGAATTATTTTTATTATATTTTCCACCATAATTCCACTCAAAGTTGATATCTTCAAAATCTTCTTCATCTTTTTCTTGCATTGCATTTTCATATCCATCAAGTATTTCTTTTGGAATTTCTTTTACAAACCTTGATGGTGGATTATAACTTGTAGATCCAAAAATCGTTCTTCTTTTTGCAAATGTTAAAAATAGATTTTGTTTTGCTCTAGTAATTCCCACATAGAAAAGTCTTCTTTCTTCTTCTATATCTTCAGGATTGTCCATTGATTGATGCCCTGGAAAAATGCCTTCTTCTAATCCAACTAAGAAAATAACTGGATACTCTAGACCTTTTGCACTATGTAATGTCATAAGTGTTACAACATTTTCTGAATCTTCCAAATTATCTGTATCACTTGCAAGTGAAATTCCATTTAAGAACTCTGTTAACGATTTATCAACAGCTTCTTTTTCAAATTCAATAGCAACTGTTAAAAATTCCTCTAAATTTTGAATTCTACTTTCTGCTTCTAATGTATTTTCATTTTTTAAGCTTTGTGTATATCCTGTTTTGTTTAATGTTTGTGTTATTAAGTCAGATACTGGTACATCTAGATTTTTTAATTCTTCTATTGTATTTATGAATTCTCTTGTATTGTTATAAATTCTTGGTATATATTTATCTGCATTTTTTATAACTTCATACATTGATATTCCTTCTTGTTCTGATATCTGTCTAACATTGTCTATACTTGTTTTTCCAACTCCTCTTTTAGGTTCATTTATAATTCTTTCTAAAGAAAGATTGTCTGATTGATTGCTAATAAGTCTTAGATAAGCTATTGTGTCTTTTATTTCTTTTCTTTCATAAAACTTTAAACCACCTACTATTTTATAAGGAATATCCTCTATTCTTAGTTTATCTTCTATTGCTCTAGATTGTGAGTTCATTCTATATAATACAGCAAAGTCGGAAAATTTAAAATATTCTTCTCTTTTTAATCTATTTATCTGCTCAATTATGTAGTTAGCTTCTGCATATTCATCTTCTCCACAATAAATAACTGGAAGTGTTCCTTCTTCATTTTCTGTCCAAAGTTTTTTATCATATTTGTTTTCATTATGCTTTATTACTGCGTTTGCAGCCTTTAATATATTTCCTGTACAACGATAATTTTGTTCTAATTTAATAATTTTAGTTCCTGGAAAATCTTTCTCAAAATTTAAAATATTTTTTATATCAGAACCTCTAAAACCGATATATTGATTGATCATTATCTCCTACAACTGTAATGTTTCCATACTTAGATGCTAAAAGTGTAACAAGTGTAAATTGTGATTTATTTGTATCTTGATATTCATCAACTAATATATACTTAAATTTTTCAGAGTAATATTGTAGTACATCTGGATTTTCCATAAGAATTTTTATTGTAAAATTGATAATGTCATCAAAATCTACTGCATTATTTTCTTTTAATTTCTTCTGATATAACGTGTAAACTTTTCCAATTATCTCTTTTCTGTAATCGTCTGAATATTTAAAAAGATATTGTTCTGGTTCAAGCATTTCATTTTTAGCATTGCTTATCTCATTCATAACAGATTTTTCTGTGAATAATTTATTATCAATATTTAGTTCTTTTAAACAATTTTTTACTACTGTTTTTTGATCAGATGTGTCAAATATTGCAAAAGAAGTATCAAATCCAAGTCTATCTATAAATTTTCTAAGTATTCTAACACATACAGAGTGAAAAGTTCCAAGCCATAAATCATTTATGTTTTCTCCAATTAGCTTTGCTGCTCTTTCCTTCATTTCATTGGCTGCTTTATTTGTAAAGGTGATTGCAAGAACGTTCCATGGTTTCACATCTTTTTCTTGCATTAGATATGCGATTTTGTATGTTAATACTTTAGTTTTTCCGCTTCCTGCTCCTGCAATAACTAAGCATGGTCCATCTGTATTTTGTACAGCTTCTTTTTGTTTTGGGTTTAGTTCTTCTAATAAATCTTGCATATATTTTCTCTCTTTCTTGTACTTTTTGTTTATTTAATATGTAAAGTATATAAACTTTTGTTCGTAATAATTTTACACTATTACTTATAAAAAAACAAGTGATTTTTATATAAAACTTAATTTAAAAAATTTTTATTTTTTACGCAATCGAGTAGAGAATAAATAATTATTTTATTTATTCCCTCTCACACCACCGTACGTGCCGTTCGGCATACGGCGGT
>CANRBH010000013.1 GCA_947628825.1 uncultured Clostridia bacterium
CAGGTTATCAAATAGATAAATATGTAAGATTTTGTTGTAAATCTTATAAATTTATAAATATATTATACGAGAAAGGAAATTAAAAATGAAAATAGAATTAGTTGGTTATTCAGGATTTGTTGGATCAAATTTATGTGCAAAACATAACTTCGATGGATTATATGATATAACAAATATAAAAGAGGCATATAACACAAATCCAGATATTTTAGTATATAGTGGTGTTCCAGCACAAAAATTTTTGGCAAATAAGGAACCAGAAAAAGATTTTGAAGTAATTAAAGGAGCAATAAAAAATATCGTAAATATCAATCCAAAGAAAGTTATTTTGATTTCGTCTATAGATGTATATAAAGAGACAAATGGAATTGATGAAGATACAAAAATAATACCGGAGGATTTACAAGCTTATGGTAAAAATAGATTTTATCTAGAGCAATGGGTAATGGATAATTTTGAAGACTATTTAATAGTACATTTACCAGGATTATATGGAAAAAATATAAAAAAGAATTTTGTTTATGATTTAATAAATATTATTCCTAGTATGATAAAAGAAGATAAATTTAAAAGTCTAACTGAAAATGATAAATTTTTAGAAGAATATTATACAAATCAAAACAATGGATTTTATCAATGTAAAAATAATTTGTCCGCAGAAGAAAAGAAAAAGTTAAAAAAATATTTCAACAATATTGGCTTTACTGCATTGAATTTTACAGACAGCAGAGGAATCTATCAATATTATAATTTATCATACTTGTGGGGTCATATTGAAAAGGCATTAGAAAACAATATAAAAGTATTGAATTTAGCAACAGAGCCAATTTCTATACAAGAACTATATAAGTATATTAGAAATACAGATTTTACAAACCATATAACAGATAACATTCCAAATTATAATCTTAAAACTAAATATGATAAAATCTTTAATGGAAATAATGGATATATATTTGATAAAAAGTTCGTTTTAGAAGATATAAAAAAATTTGTAGAAGAAATGCAGTAAAGAATCATTCCTCAGCATGGCAGCTTCGAAAATTTGCGAAGCAAATGTTTGAAGTGCTAATTCTGAGCAAAGCAAAGAAAGGTGAAATATTATGAGATTAGCAATATCAAATATTGCCTGGAGTGAAGAAGATGATGAGATTATATATAATTTCTTAAAAGAACATAATGTAACAGGTCTAGAAATAGCTCCAACACGAATATTTAAAGAAAATCCTTATGAACAATTAGAAAATGCAAAGAAATATTCAAATATGTTAAAGGAAAAATACAATTTAAATATAGCTTCAATGCAATCAATTTGGTTTGGAAAAAGTGAAAATATTTTTCAAAGCAAAAGCAATGCAGAAGAATTGATTAAATATACGAAAAAATCAATAGATTTTGCAAATGCAATTGGTTGTGGTAATTTAGTTTTTGGTTGTCCTAAAAATAGAAATATAAATAACTATGAAGAAGATTATCCAAAAGCCATTAATTTTTTTAGAAGTATAGGAGAATATGCGCTAAATAAAAATATAGTAATTGCTGTAGAACCAAATCCAGTTATTTATAATACTAATTTTTTAAATACAACCAAGGAAGCTTTAAATTTTGTTAAAGAAATTAACTTAGATAGTATAAAAGTAAATTATGATTTAGGAACAGTTATTTACAATGAAGAGAATATAGAAATAATAAAGGACAATATTAAATACATAAATCATATTCACATCAGTGAGCCTAATTTAAAAATAATAGAAAAAAGAGAACTACATACGAAATTAATTAAACTATTAAATTCTTTAAATTACCAAAGATATGTATCTATAGAAATGAAAAATAACGAAAATATAGATGATGTAAAAAAATCAATAATTTATGTAAAAAATTTAATAGGAGAAATACAAAATGGTATATGATAAAATAATTATTGGAGCAGGAATATATGGATTATATGCCGCTTTGTTCTGCGCAAAAAAGGGAGAAAATATTATTGTTCTTGAAAAAGAAGATGAAGCTTTTAAAAGAGCAACATATATAAATCAAGCAAGAGTTCATATGGGATACCATTATCCAAGATCATATTCAACAGCAATAAAATCAGCAGGTTATTTTGAGAGATTTAATAAAGATTTTGGCTTTTCAATCTTAAGTGATTTTAAACAGCTTTATGCAACATCTTCAAATTTTTCTTATACCAATGCTGAACAATTTAAAAAGTTTTGCGATAATGCTAATATAATGTGTGAAGAAGTTCAACCATCAAAGTATTTTAATGAGGAAATGTGTGATGGATGTTTTCTAACAAAAGAATATACTTATGACGCAAAAATACTTAGAGATTATTTTTTGAAAGAAATAAATAAATACAGTAATGCTACAATAAAATATAATGTTAATATAAAAGATATATGTAAATACGCTGATACATACGAAATTATAACAGAAAGTGAAGAAAGCTTTGAAAGTGGATATGTACTAAATGCAACTTATGCAGGAGTCAATCAAATATTAAATAAATTAGGATTTGAAAATTTCAAGATAAAATATGAGCTTTGTGAAATTATATTGTGCAGTGTATCAGATAATCTAAAGAATGTAGGAATTACTGTAATGGATGGACCATTTTTTTCAATTATGCCATTTGGAAAAACAGGTTACCACTCTTTAACATCTGTTACATTTACTCCACATAAGACAAGCTACGAAAATTTGCCTATTTTTGAATGTCAAAAAAATAGCAATGGATATTGTACAAAAGACAATCTAGGAAATTGCAATGAATGCCCAGCAAAACCAGAGAGTGCATGGAGATATATGTCTAATCTAGCAAGAAAATATTTAAAACCAGAATATGAGTTTAAATATGAAAAGTCACTATACTCAATGAAACCAATTTTAAAAGCATCAGAAATAGATGATTCAAGACCAACAATTATAAGGCAATATTCTAGTAATCCAACTTTTATTAGCGTTTTATCAGGAAAGATAAATACAGTATATGATTTAGATGAGGTATTATAATGGAAAATAAAGAAAAAAATTTTATATCAGCAGTTGTATATGTAAATAATGATGAAAAAAGAATTAAAAACTTTTTAGAAAAAATAAATAGTGTATTAAATAATAATTTCTTAAAATATGAAATTATCTGTGTAAACGACTGCTCAAATGATAATAGTTATGAAGAAATAAAAAAATGGCAAGATGGAAAAGAATTAAAAAATGCAAGTATAACAATAGTAAATATGAGTTTTTATCAAGGTAAAGAATTAGCAATGAATGCAGGAGTTGACTTAAGCATAGGTGACTTTGTATTTGAGTTTGATAGTGTAATGATAGACTATAACCCAAATACAATAATTGATGTATATAAAAAATCACTTGAAGGATATGATATAGTTAATGCTTCATCAAACAAAAAAAGATACAAAACGTCAATTCTTTTCTATAAAATATTTAATAAATTTTCTAATAATCAATATAAGATTGGAACAGATACTTTTAGAATACTTTCTAGAAGAGCAATAAACAGAATTCACTCAATGAATAAAACTATACCATATAGAAAAGCGATATATGGCAGTTGTGGACTTAAAATGACAACATTACATTACAAATCTGAAGAAAAATCAAACAACAGATTAAGTAAAAGACAAAGAAAAGAAAGAAGCAAAAATGCAATAGATGCTTTAATATTGTTTACAGACATTAGCTATAAATTCTCTATCACTATGTCACTAATTATGATACTTATAACTATTGCTGTAGCTATTTATACAATTTGTATTTTTATAAGTAGTAATCCTATAAGAGGATGGACAACAACAATGCTATTCTTATCATTTGGATTATTTGGCATTTTTTCAATGCTTACTATAGTAATAAAATATCTATCTATTATAGTGGATTTGATATTTAAAAAATCTAAATACATGGTTGAATCTATTGAAAAAATTAACTAATAGAAGCAAATAAAGTTTAATAAAAAATAAATAGATTTTTGAAAAAATATTAAAAAGGGAAGGAGAAATGATGAAATTAAAAAGTAAACTAATGTATATATTATCTTTTATAATTTCTTTGTATACATCTTATTTAATATGCAGATTATATAATCTAAATACATTGGGAAATACTTGTATTGTTTTCTTTAATATTTTAGCAACTGAATATGTAACTTATCTTTGGAACAAAAATATAAAATTTGATGAAATAATAAAGAAAGCCAAAAAGAAAACAAAGATTATTATAGCATTTGTAACAGTAATAATATCAATATTTATTTTGCTTTTTAATTTTGATTTGTTTACAAAAAAGTATAGTAAAGCAAATGTAATAATACATTCAGATGAAATAATTGATGGCAGTGTTATAAAAAGCTTGTATATCAATAATGTTTTTTATAATGTAAATTATAATAGACTAGTTGATTCTTCAGAAAATGACATATACGATTCAAGTGTGGGAATGCAAATTACACAATTAGATGAGCATAATGTAGAAATTGTTTTTGAAAAATCTATAAATATAAAACTAATTCTTAATAAGGAAGATGGGAACATATCTATAAATGATGGAGATTTTTCATCAACAGTTATTTTTGAAAATGATACTTATGAATATAATGTAAGGTCAAACTGTTACAGAGATAATATATTTATCTTAAGAACAGGATTTTCACTAATAACAATAATGTATATTGCAGGTCTTTTAGTAATAGCTATAAAAAATTTAGATTCAGATAAAAGATGCGAACTGATATCGGCTATTATAGCTGCAATTACAGGATGGTTTTGTTTTAGAATGTATACAATTGCAGATACAACCAATGATTCAATAGAATATATATATTGGAATAATTTTTTGAAAATTTTTCAAGGTAAACTAAAAGAAAGAGTACCTTTTTATCCATTAATTATAAAGTTATCAAAAATAATATTCCAAATGGATTATCTAAGATTTGTATGTATTATTCAATATATAATTTGGTTTGTCTCAATTATATATTTATATAAATTGTTAAGACTTCTTATTAAAAATAGAAAAATTGTAATGTTTTTTACAATAATATATACTTTATGTCCAGCAATTATTGATTGGAATAATGTTATTTTGACAGAATCAATAGCTCTTTCGGGAACAATAATATTAGTATATTTAATAGTAAAATATTTAAAAGAACCGAATGTAAAAATAGGCGCTATGGCAATAATATTAGCATTTATATTAACTTTTCTTAGACCAACAGCAATTATATATGTTCTTATTTTAGAAATATTCTGGATAATGAGATTTATATTAGATAGAAAAAACATAAAGAAAGACTTAATATGTTTTTCAATATCGACATTTACAATATTGCTAATTGTAATATACGCAATAATATTTCATAAAACATATGGAATTTACTCAATAACTAGTGTTGTACCAAGACAACAATTATTTGTTTGTATGTATGAAGGATTTTATAAAAATAGTGATAATGAACAATATATAAAAGAAATAGAACAGGCTTTTATAAATAATCCAGATTCTTCATGGAGAGGAATGGAGGAAGTCCTATTTAATCATACTTATAAGGAAACACAAGATTTTACAAAAGAGTGTATTTCAAAAAGTATACCACAATATATAAATTATTTTATTAGACTAAATAAAGAAAACTTAAGTGTAAAATTTTCTAATTACTCATTTAAGATAGTAAATTCAAAACTTCAATGGTTATCAAATACCTTGATGGAACTATTTACATTTGTAACATTTGCACATTCTTACTTAGCAATTTTTATAGAATTTATACTATTAATATATTTGTGGATAAAAGATAAAAAAGTTCCATGGATTCATTTTGGACTATTTGCATTTCCACTGATTATAATAGTTTCATCATTTGTAGGAACTTGTGCAGAATATATGAGAACAGCAATATGTGCATTACCATTTACGTATATATCTTTAGCTATATTTGCTGATATGTTATTTTCCTGCAAGATTTTTCCGCAGCATCGCAGCTTCGAGGATTTGCAAAGCAAATCATTGAAGTGCGGATTCTGAGCGAAGCGAAGAAAGGAGAAAAATAAATGATATATGAAAATATAGATGGAGTACCTAAATTTGAATGCAAAGAGTATAAAAAGAAACATACAAAATATTGTGTGTGCATACCAATCATCAATGAAGGAGAAAGAATAAAAAAAGAACTAGAAAGAGCGCAAAAAGCTAATATATCTAAATATGCAGATATAATAATATGTGATGCTGGTTCAACAGATGGTTCTACAGAAGATAGTGTGCTAAAAAAGCTTGATGTAAACACCTTATTGATAAAAGAAGATGTAGGAAAACAAGGAGCCCAACTTAGAATGGGATTATGGTGGGCTTTACAAAGAGGATATGAAGGAGTAATAACAATAGATGGAAACAATAAAGATAGTATAGAAGACGTCCCTCGTTTTATAGAAAAATTAGAAGAAGGATATGACTTTATACAAGGCTCTAGATTTATAAAAGGTGGACAAGCAATCAATACGCCACTAATCAGACTAATATCTGTTAAATTGATACATGCGCCTATTATATCAATCACAGCAAGAAAAAGATTTACTGATACAACAAATGCATATAGAGCATATTCAAAAAAATATTTAACAGATGAAAGAGTACAGCCTTTTAGAGATATTTTTATGACATATGAACTATTAGCATATTTATCAGTTAGAGCATCACAAATTGGACTAAAAACTTGTGAAATACCAGTAAAAAGAGAATATCCAAAAAAAGGAAAAACTCCAACTAAAATTAGTTTCTTTAAAGGAAATTCAGACTTATTAAAAATATTATTTAGTAATTTATTTGGGAAATACAATGTAAAAGAATAAAAAATAGAAAGGGGATAAAGATGATAGAATCACTTAAGAAAAATAAAAAGGGAATAATCTTGATGCTTATATCCTCTTTATGTGCTTGTGTAGGACAATTATTTTGGAAATTATATGCAAGTGGTAATTTAATATATTTAATTTTAGGATTCTTATTTTATGGAGTAGGAGCATTGATAATGCTTTATGCATACAAGTTTGGAAGCTTATCTGTTTTACAACCAATGTTAAGTGCAAATTATATTTTTACCATAATATTAGCTACTACTATTTTAAATGAACAAATTACTTTATTAAAAACAATAGGAATAATAGTTATATTTATTGGTGTAATTTTGATAGGTGGTGGTGATGAATAATGGTAATATACTTTGCAATTTTAATAATAATGACATTAGTAGGATCTGTAGCATCTTTCTTTTTGAAAAAAGCTTCAAGTAGTGGAACAATATTAGATTTTATAAAAAATAAAAACATATATATAGGAGGAACTTTATATTTACTTTCAGCATTATTAAATATTTACATATTAAAATTTTTAGATTATTCCGTTGTATTACCACTAACATCTATAACATACATATGGACTTTAATATTATCATATAAATTATTACATGAAAAAATATCAAAAAAGAAAATTTTAGGAGTGGCATTTATAGTTTTAGGAGCCGTGCTTGTAGGAATAAAAGTTTGAAAATATAATAAATAATATCATATATTTTATACATAATATTAAAATAATCCGTAAAAAAATTACGGATAGTATTGAAATTAAAATATAGGAGTGATATAATATGCATAAAGGAGATATTATGTTAAGAAAATTTAAAGTTAGAAATTTTAGAGGATTCAAAGATGAAATAGAATTTGATTTAACTAAAATAAATGATTATCAATTTAATAAACAATGTGTAAAAAATAGCATTGGAAAGAATATTTTAATTTATGGAAAAAATGGAGTAGGAAAGTCTAACCTAGGATTTGCATTATTTGATATTGTTATGACATTAACTGATAAATCTAGGCAAATGATTGAAAAATATTCTAATTATAAAAACTTAGATAATGCTGATGAAGATGTGGAATTTAAATATGAATTTCAGTTTGGAAAAGATATTTTATATTATGAATATAGAAAAAAGAATATTGAAACTATGTCTTATGAAAAACTAATATATAATGACAAACTTATTTTAGAATATGATTTTAATGATAAATCTAAAAAAATTATAAATATTAGAGAAGCTAAAAATTTAAATTGGAAATATGAAGATACTAATAACAACATTTCTGTTGTTAAATATATAGTCAACAATACAATTTTATCACCAGAAAATCCACTAAGTTTATTGATGGACTTTGTTAATAGTATGTTATGGTTTAGAAGTGTTAAGTCAAATGAATATATTGGATTGAAAAATGGAACAGAAAGTCTAAATGATATTATTATTAAAAATGAAAAGTTAAAAGATTTTGAACAATTTTTAAAAGAGTACGGAATAAATTATAAATTAACACAATTACAAAACAGTTCTGGAAATGAAATAGGAATAAAATTTAAGAATGGAGTAGGAAATTTTAATACGATTATTTCAACAGGAACAGAGTCATTATGGCTATATTACTGTTGGAAGATATTCTTTAATGATATTAAATTTGTTTATATGGACGAATTTGATGCAAACTACCATTTTGAATTATCAGCAGAAATTATAAAGTTTTTGAATGAACAAGAAGATTTACAGTCAATAGTAACAACTCATAATGTTTCATTAATGTCAAATAAAATAACAAGACCTGATTGTGTATTTATAATAAGTGAGAATAGAATAAACAATTTATCTAATTGTACTGAGAAAGAGTTAAGGGAGGCACATAATATAGAAAAATTATATAGAGAAGGAAGTTTTACAGAATAATGGCAAATATTTTATTTTTATTAGAGGGAGCAAGTAGAGAAAAGAAGTACTTTAATGTTATGAATAGAATCTTCTCGGATAGAATAAAATCAAAAATTAATTTTTTCTACTATGGTACTAATATTCATGTATTGTATGATGAATTAAAAAAAGATAGCTCTCTTGATATTATAGAACTTGTTAAAGAAAAGGCTAAAAAAGATAAAGACGATAAAAACTATAAAATATTAAATGAAAATAAGTTTGGAGAAATTTATTTGATTTTCGACTTAGATCCTCAAGATGATAATTTTACTTGTAATAGAATTCAAGAAATGTTGGATTTATTTAACAATGAAACTGAAAATGGAAAACTATATGTTAATTATCCAATGGTAGAATCCTTTAAACATTTTAAATCTATACCAGACATAGATTATAATGATTATAAGGTAAAAATCGATGACTGTACTAAATACAAACGTAATGTGGCTAAAATATCGTGTATTAATCATTTTAAAGAAATAGATAAAAAAATATTTTTTAATATTGTAAAACAAAATGTAAGCAAAATAAATCTTTTAGTAAACGACTCAAAAACATATGATTACAATACATATATAAATACACTTAATCAAAACAATATTTTTAGAATACAGCGTAAAGAAATAGAATTAGATAACAGCATCTATGTAATAAATAGTATGTGCTTATGGCCATTGGATTATTTTAATGAAAGTGTTTTTAAAGAAATAACTACTTGATTTTTTCTTAAAAATATGCTAAACTAAATAATGTTACTAAGTAAAGAAAAAAAATAGTCGTTAAGATGTAGTCAGACTAATTAAACATCATCTTAAAAGATTAGAGAATAGTAAATTAAAAGAAAGGAAAAGCAGTAAAATGGATGTAGTAAAATATATATTATTAGGAATATACATAGTAGTATGCATAGCGCTAATTTTAATTACAACATTTCAATCAAAGGACAATAGTAATTCAGCAGAAGATACTTATGAGAATCCAAGAACAAATAAGTATTATCAAAAAAATAAAGGAAGAACAAAATCAGGAAAGACTCAAAGAAATACTATTATTTTAGGAGTAACTTTTGCGGTATTAAGCATTGTTACAGTAATTGTATTTGTTATATAGAAAAAGTGCATATAGTTTTATATGCACTTTTTTTAAAATATTATAAAAATATGAAAATAGATGAATAATTGAAAGGAGAAAAAATGATTAAATTATCTAGAGTAGTAGATGAATTAGAAATGGTAAATGATATCGTTGATTGCTATTATAATCCAGAAAAAGATGAATTTTTTACATCTGATATAGGGGATTATGGAAATTTATCAGTAGATGAGATAGACGAATTATTTAGTGAATCAATAATACTTCCTACAAAATATGAAATAAATGAATACCAAATGATTGTTGACTTTATAGAGACAATAAATGATATTGAAATTAAAAATAATCTACAGAGGTTAATACAAGGAAAAGGAGCTTTTAGAAGGTTTAAAAATTACTGCATTGAAAAAAACATAATTCAAAATTGGTATGATTTTAGAAGAAATAAATTATATGAAATTGCTACTGAATGGTGTAAAAAGAATGATTTGGAATTTGATAGTAGTAAATAAAATTATGCAAATGAGCGTAGAAAATAGAAAAAAATACTGATACCATTAAAAATACATACATTACGAAAAAAATCCGAAAACGGAAAAAATTCGTAATGAAATAATTGACTTATTATATGAGTTATAATCATAACCACCTATGAACGGGTGGTTATGATTGTAAGGAAGGGAGGTAAACTATGGATATTTTACAAGGAACTTATATAGCAAATGAAAGAGGATTTGGATTTGTAAAAATAGAAGGACAAACCGCAGATATTTTTATTTCAAAAGAAAATTCTAAAAGTGCTATGGATGGAGATATAGTAGATATTATTTTGCTGGATAGAGAAAAAATTGGCAAGAATGAAACTGGCACAGATAGAAATGACAAAAACGATAATAAATCTGGCAAAGATAAATATAGAGATGGTCACATTGAGGGCAAAGTCATTAAGATTGTTAAAAGAAAAGTTACATCAGTAGTAGGACTATTTAAGAAAAGCAGAAATTTTGGTTTTGTTATTCCTGATGATAAAAGAATAAATGGAGACATATTTATATCTAAATCAAGTTGGGGAAAAGCTAAAACAAATCAAAAAGTTGTTGTAGAGATAACTAAATATCCTGAAAAGGGAAGAAAAGCAGAAGGAAAGATAAAAGAAATACTAGGATTTAAAGATGAAGCTGGAGTTGATATGCTTTCTATAATTAAAAGCTTTAAACTTCCTTACGAATTTCCACAAGAGGTTTTAGATGAAGCTAAAAAAGTATCACAAGAAAAAATTATTCCAAAAGGTAGACTTGATTTAAGAAAGCAAGAAATGTTTACAATAGATGGAGAAGATGCTAAAGACTTAGATGATGCAGTTTGCGTTTCTAAAAATGAAGATGGGACATATACATTGGGAGTCCATATAGCAGATGTAAGTCACTATGTTAAAGAGAAAAGTTGTTTAGATAAAGAAGCCATATTAAGAGGAACAAGTGTATATATGTTAGATAGAGTTATTCCAATGCTTCCAAAAGAACTTTCTAATGGCATATGTAGTTTAAATCATGGTGAAGATAGATATGCAATTTCTTGTATAATGACAATAGATCAAAATGGAAAAGTTATTGATTCTGATATAAGAAAAAGTATAATAAATGTAACTGAAAGAATGAATTATCATGATGTATATGACATAATACAAAGAAGCAATCCAAAAGTAGTAAAGAAATATGAAAAGTATATTAAACATTTTGATACGATGAAGGAACTTACTTTGATTTTAAAAGAAAGAAGAAATAAAGATGGTTATTTATCTCTAGATATTCCAGAAAGTAAAATTACTCTAGATAAATATGGTTATCCGGTTTCCATTTGTGCATATGATACCAATTTTGCAAATGAAATAATAGAACAGTTCATGCTAACAGCAAATGAGACTGTTGCAGAAAGATTTTATTGGTTAGGAAGCCCATTTATATACAGAGTACATGAAAAGCCTGACGAGGATAAAGTATCTGAACTTAATAAATATCTATATAACTTTGGTTATAGAATAAAAGGGAAAAAGGATGACGTAAAACCAAAATCTTTTCAACAAGTATTAGACGCAGTAAAAGGAAAAGATGAAGAAAAAGTTGTTAGCAACTTAATTCTTAGGACTTTAAAGGTTGCAAGATATGAAGCGGAAAATAAAGGACACTTTGGAATAGCAAGTAAGTATTACTGCCATTTTACATCACCAATAAGAAGATATCCAGATTTATTTATTCATAGAATTATAAGCAAATATTTAGAATGTGACTATAATTTAGATGAAAAATTAAAAAGTAAATATTCAAAGCAATCCATTAAATATGCAGAAACTGCTTCAGAATGTGAACAAGTTGCAACAAAAGCTGAAAGAGAAAGCGAAGATATGAAAAAAGCAGAATATATGGAATCAAAGGTTGGAGAAGTATATGAAGGAATTATATCTAGTGTAACTAATTTTGGAATGTTTGTAGAACTTGAAAACACAGTAGAAGGGCTAATAAGATTTGACAATCTAGATGAAGATTATTATATTTATAATGACTCTAATAAATCTTTAATTGGAGAGCATACTGGTAAAGTATATAAGTTAGGGGATAAAGTTAAAATAGAAGTTTTATCTGCTGACAAAGACACTAGAAGGATTGATTTTAAAATAGCTGAAAATTAAAATTCATAAAAAATAAATGTCCTATATGGGCATTTATTAATTTTTTATATTAGAAAATTGATGTATTTATCTTTCTAATTTATCTCTATTTAATAATCTATTAAATAAATTTCTAGTACTATCAATTAGGTTTATTCCAATATTACTACAAGCTTTTCCTATAGATTGTACAGAAAAAATAGGAGGCTTGTATAATTCTGCAAATCTTTCATTTGAATATTTAATTCTATAATTAAGGCTCTCTATAATATCTGGCATATTTTCTTTAAAACCTTCTTTATAAATGGGATTTGATAAAATAGTGCTTAATGTTTCTGGAGTAAGTTTATCATTTACAGTTTTAGCTAAATCTTTAATTTCTGAAAAATATTTTGTATATAATTCATTCATCATAGATTCATAATTCATTTGACCAATATTAAAATTCTCATGTGTAAAAGAAGTACCGAAATCATAACACTCTGCACTTCGAATAGTACCAGTTCTATTATTATAAATCATTTGCATATTATTTCCACTGATATCATAATTTCCTAAAATACAATCAGCAAATATTTGATTCAATACAATTTTTTTTCTCTGATTTATAAGTTGAGGAGTGACATTATCAAATCTTTGCAAATAAGAAACTTCATTATTTAAAAAATCTTCAATATTGTGTATAGGTCCTCTATTCATTTTATAGTCATTGATTCTATCAATAAAAGATTCATTTTCACCTAGTATACTATGTGAAAAACAACCTGTTTTACCTGTTCTAGAATCATATCCTAGACTGATGTTAGCATGGGGAACATTTAAAATATCTAATATTTCAGAAGCTAACATTTCTCTGTAACTCTCATCATTATTTGCAACAAGCATACAGCCATCTTCTTTATAAAAGGCAGTTCTATCTGTTCCTGGCAATCTAAATTCACCTCTTAGAGATGTACAATTTCCAGGAATGTCAAATTCTCCTTTGATTTGAGTACATTTACTTACATCTATTCTTGTATAATCTTTCATAATACTAACTTTCCTTTGTTAGGCAAAGAATTATTAAAAAATTTTTAATATTACTTTTTTTAACCAATATTAAATATAATATATCATAAAATATAAAAAAGTGAAACATTTTTTGAAATTTAAATCAATATGTTTCACTTTAATTATATTTAAAATTATAAATTATTTGATTACATTTACTTTTAGCTATTTGTTTCCATCAATAAATAACCAGAAGTCAATTTGCTATTAACGCTTGAATTAAAGAAAGAGGTCTGATATCTATTTAACCAATCATATTCTACCCAGTCACCCCAAGTAAGGAAATTAGATACAGCATATTGACCAAAAGTACATACATCACAATTTAGCTCTTTTGAAGTTTTATATAAATAATTATTTATATGAGCACCAAAATATGAATTTGTATAGTCTTCAATAAGTTTTCTATTTTCTTCATCCATATAATTAGATTTTTCAGAAGAAGTAAGAAGTCTCATCTTTAGGGAAACGTCACATTTAATGTAAGGACTACCATTTACAATGCTAACAGAATTTTTTGACTTAGCACTATAAATGTAAAGTGAGATATAATCAGTATCATTAAATGGGCTAGGAATATTTACAGTAGCATTTTGAAAATTATTACATAGCATTAAATGAACTATAGTTTCTAATCCGCTTAATTCACCAACTAGTTTGTCTTCTTTAAAAATAGCTAAGCCTAAATTTTCAATATTGTTTTGAGAACTTTTCTCAGATTCTTTTGCAACATAAGAATTATCATCAAGAGTAGGATTGCTATTACCAACATTATCAGATTCTAACTCATTTACACTTCCTAAAATAGCATATGGACTGCCAAAAGTATCTGATAAGTCACAGAAGAAATCTTTTAAATTGATAGCTTCAGTGTAGCTAGTATTTTTCTCTGAAGATGTTTCTAATCCAAAATATTTAGTAGCAACTTCATCTATGATAGGTTTAGAATTTTCTAAAAAGTATTGAGCACTACATTTTGAAATTAGTATATTGGCTGTAGGCCTTACTTCAACATTATTTTTTAAGCTATAAATGTAATCGCCTATACCTTGACTTGCAAGTTCTTCAGAAAAGATAAGATATTTGCAATGAGCCATATTAACCTTTTTACTTAAATAACTATTTAGCAAACTTACACCAACATCAAAACTGTTACATTCAACTGTATTTACTACTGAAGTAGATCCTTCTTCACTAGAAGAACCACCAGAAGAAGAACCTTCACTACTACTTGAAGAACTAGCAGATGTAGGCATATTTATTTGAAAGCTAATCTTTAAATCACTATTATCTCCAACATCAAATCCGATTGCTACTACATAAGCAAGTTCATCTATTGTATTTATTGCACTACTATTGCTAATTGAAAAACCAATTATAACTAAAACTAGTACGCCTATTAAAAAATTTCTAGCTTTCATTTTTAATCACATTCCTTTCTATGACATAAATCTAGTTGAAAAATTTTAATTATTTTCAACATCGCCTCCTAAATCAAGTTTTTTATTATTTTTTATTTGTTTTACTTTAACACCAGTTCTTTTGATGTAACCAATTAAAAGTATTAAAAAGCTATACACAAACACAACAGCTAATGCTGCATATTTATATACTGTTGTTTCCAAAAATATAATCTGTGAGCTATCTTTTGGAATAAGTGTTACGAAAAATATTATAAGTGCAACTAAATATATGATAGGAGATGAGTTTTTCACATTAAATACTTTTTTATTCATTTTAGTTATATAAGATATTATGATTGATAAATATGATAAAAATGTAAATATCCACACTAATATAAATAATGCATCAGCTCTTTCAAAAAATTTACCAAACTCTATTGCACGAGTACTCATATAAACTGACAAGGTTTCTGTTCCTGTTGTTAAAAATGGAAACAAGAAAAGAAGTGATGCAACGCTTAAAAGTAAATATACACTAGAAAGCAGAATAGATACAATACCAACAGTTTTGTATTTCTTTTGCTCTTTTAAATTAGGTCTAATTAAGTAAAGAAGTATTAATCCACCAAATGAAAAGATATTTAAAGCACCAGTAACAAAAGTTTCTTTAAATCCATAACCAAGTACAGGAAATACTCTTTGAAATTCAACTTTATCAAGTGAAGCACCAAATATTATAACAACAGTAACAAGTACTACAAAGATAATTAAAGTATTAACTTTAACAATATTTTTAAATCCAAGTTTATTAACAATAACAGCAGATAAAATAAAAATTAAAATAATCAAAGGAGTCCATGCATTTTGAAAATAAATCAGCCTTAATAATTCAGAAAAATTTAAAATAAGTGTGCCGGACACAAATATTAAATAAACTGAATATATTAAATTTGTTATAAATTTTAAAGGCTTACCACCAACATATTCTGAAACATCAATAATATCTTTACTAGGAAATGGTTTAAATAGTTTGTTTAGTATAAAGAAAAATACCAATGTTAAAAAAGAACAATATAGTACATTTATTATTGCACTTGAACCAGTTGATTTTAATATTGAATTAGATAAATTTAATATTATATGAGTAAGTGTAATTATAACAACTAAAAATGTAGCTTCAATAGTATTTAATTTTTCATTATTCAAAAACATCGACTCCTTTCTATTCAGTTTTATTTCTCCACTTTAAGCTAATCTTGCTTTGGCTTCTAGGTCTTTTGCTTGCTAAATAATCATCTCTATATTCTCTTTTCCAGGCAGGTTTCAATAAATATTTACTTGAGCTCTTTACATTAAGTGGAGCATAAGGTGCTAAATAAGGAACACCAAAAGATTTTAATGAACATAGTATAGCTAAATGTATAAATAAGCCAACGGCAATTCCTAAAAATCCGGCAAGAGCTCCTAAAATAGTATATGCAAACCTTGCAATTCTTAAATGAAAACTTAATGAAATATCAAGTACAGCAAATGAAGTAATACCAGTAATTGCAACGATAATTATTAAAATAGGAGATACTATACTAGCATCAACAGCAGCCTGACCTAAAACTATTGTACCAACAATACCAACAGTTTGTCCCATAGGGGAGGCAACTCTAAGTCCTGCTTCACGAATTATTTCAAAAGAAACTTCCATAATTAAAATTTCTATAATTATCATAAAAGGAACTGATGACCTAGAGGATACTATTGAGAAAAGTAAATCTGTTGGCAAAAGTTCACTATGATATGTTGAAATTGCAATATATAAGCTAGGAAGTAGTAGAGTAATTACAAAAGAAATTGCTCTTATAATCTTAAGCAAATTTGCTGCTACATAGTTTATATTTGTATCTTCTTGTGATTTAAGAAAATCAAATATAGTTATAGGAACAACTAAAACATATGGACAACCATTATAAACTATAACGACTCTGCCTTGAAGCAAATAAGACGTAGCTCTATCAACCCTTTCTGTTTGAACCGCTTCTGGAAGTGTTGTATCAATATCATCTTTTATAAATTGCTCTAGTTCTCCAACAGATAAACAATAGTCAACATCAATATTATTAAGTCTATATTTTACTTCGGCGACTAAATCAGCATTTGCAATGTTTTTAAGATAGCAAACAGCACATTTATTTTTATCAACATTACCAATAGTTAAATTTTCAATAACTAAATTTTCATTTGATAAATTTCTTCTAAGCATAGACGTATTAGTTCTTAAGTTTTCAACAAAAGCTTCTTGAGAACCACGAATAATAGGCTCATTTTTAGGTTCGCCAATACTTCTAGTCTCATATTTTTTTGTAGATATATCAAAAACATAATCAAGAGTATCAACAAAAAGTATGCAGTTCCCAGAAACAACACTGTCAGCTATATTATCAAATGAATTTTCTCTTTTTACGTCATTTTGAGGAAGCAAACATTCCATAATATAATCACTAACATTAAACTTCTTAACACGCCTTACAGAAATATTATTTGCAATGGCTTCAGAAATTATTTGAGGTCCATCATAGCTATTAGCATTATTTTTAAGCATAAGAGGTTTTAATATAAAATCATTTATGGAATCATTATCAGACATTCCGTCAATATATATAATAAAAGCTTTGTATTGCTTATTTCTAACATGTATCAAAAATTCCCTTATTTTAATATCTGAGTTAATAAGAGAGTTAAATCTTGCATTAATATATTCTAAGTTTACATCTATACTAGGATATACATTTTTATTTTTTAGCAAATCTTCAGGTTGAAGCTTATTTTCAGCTTCTGGATTAACTTCAGGCAAAACAAAAGAAGAATCCGAATCTACTTCATCTTGAAATAAAGACTGTACTAAGTTTTTGAAAAAGCTCATGGAAAATATTAAGCTCCTTTCTAAGATTATTTTATTATTTATATATTTTGCTAAAAATTGAAAAATATACATATTATTTAAACTGAAGAATATATTTATTTATATGATAAAAGTATTTAGAGCAAAAGATTTAATTAAATATTTAATAAGAGTTCTTATTCCTGTTTTTGTTCTATTTGTAGTATTGCAAACAGTTTCAAATAATAAGATAAAAATAGACAGAAGAACATCAAGTAATAAAGCTTTAATTAGCTGTATAACAGATACAGTAATGCAAGTAAAGATGATAAAAGAGGGAAATGTTGAAGAAAATAAAAATAAGAACTTTATTTTTTTGTCTGAATTAGAAATTATGAAAAATTTAGAATCAGATATTAAAGTCTCAGAAAATAATAGTGAAATAGAAAATACTCTAAATGAAAATTTAGTAGATGAAAATCAAGCTTCTACAGAAGTAAGTCAAGCAAGAACTGATGTTACAACGGAAGTTGTACCTAATAATGTTAATCCAAGAGTTACTAATGAATATAATGGTGTAAAAGTTAACAATATGTCTGATAAAACCATTACTTATGAAATGCTTGTGCCAAATATAGAGGTAAACAAAAGTAAAGTTATAATATATCATACACATACTTGTGAAAGTTATACACCATCAGACAGCTTTAATTATGAAATGACAGGAAATTATAGATCAACAGATTTAAATTTTTCAGTAGCAAGAGTAGGAGATGAGTTAGATAGTCAGCTTAATTCTTATGGAATACAAGTAATTCATGATAAAACTTATCATGATCATCCAGCATATAATGGCTCATATTCAAGGTCTTTAGTTACAGCACAAAATGCACTAAACAATAACCCTGAAACAGAAATAATAATAGACTTACATAGAGATGCAATAGCTGATGCTAATTATGCCCCAAAAGTAAAAATAGGAGACGAATATGCTTCACAACTTATGTTTGTAATAGGAGCAAATAATGAAGGATATACTCAAAATCTGAAATTTGCAATCAAAGTTATGGAAAAAGCAAACGAGCTTTATCCAGGGCTATTTAAACCTATGATATTAAGAAATGCAGAATATAATCAACATTTAACAAAAGCATCTTGCATAATAGAAGTTGGAGCGACAGGAAATACTTTAGATGAAAGTATAAATTCTATGAAATATTTAGCAAAAATTATTAATGAAATTTAAAAAATAGTATTAATAAAAGATAATTACATAAATATAAATAACAAATAAAAAAATAAAATTAACCTCAATCAACAACCTATTATAGAAAGTTGCTTGGGGTTACTTTTTTCATTATATTTTTTAAAACATGTTGACAATACCATATTATGGAAGTATAATAAAAATTATCTTTATAAATTTTAATCAAAAGTTTTCTAAATTATTTTATTCTTAAAATAATCCAAAAGTTAAGAATTATAAAACATATAAGGAGAAATATCTATTGATAAAAGAAAATATAAAATTAAGAGAGGAGAGATTAAATGTCAAAAAATTTACCATTGATTGATAAAAATATAAATCCTATTTTTGAAGAAATTAGAGAATTAATAAATAACAGCAGAAATAGAGTATATAGTGTAGTAAATACAGAAATGCTTAAGTTATATTGGAATATAGGAAAAATTATAATGGAAATTCAACAAGGCAATGAGCGAGCTAGCTATGGAGATGCTGTTTTACAAAAACTATCAGAAAAACTTACAAATGAATTTGGAAGAGGTTTTTCAGTTGATAATCTAGAAAAAATGAGAAAATTTTATATTGCATATCCAAATTCCGAAACGTTGTCTCGGAAATTTAAGTTGGTCACATTATTTAGAATTAATCAAAATAGACGAAGAAAATAAAAGAAAATTTTATTTAAACGAATGTATTAATTCTAAATGGAGTGTTAGAGAACTACAAAGGCAAAGAGATTCACTATTATATGAAAGATTAATGTTATCGCAAAATAAAGAAAAAGTGTTAGAGCTAGCTGAAAAAGGACAAGTATTAAAAACAGGAAAAGATTTAGTAAAAGATCCTTTTGTACTTGAATTCTTAGATATTAAAGAAAATACGGCATATTTAGAAAGTGACTTAGAGAAGAACATATTAGAACATATAAAAGAATTTTTACTAGAATTAGGTAAAGGATTTAGTTTTGTAGGAAATCAAGTAAGATTAACATTAGAAGAAGATCATTTTTACCCCGATTTAGTTTTCTATAATAGATTAGTAAAATGTTTTGTAATCATAGATTTAAAGATAGGAAAAATAACCCATCAAGATATAGGACAAATGCAAATGTATGTTAATTATTATGACAGAGAAGTAAAATCTAATGATGAAAAACCAACTGTTGGAATATTATTGAGTACTAATAAAAATAAAACAGTTGTTAAATATACTCTACCAAAAAATAATGAAACTATTTTTGCATCAGAATATAAATTGCATTTACCTACTGAAAAAGAACTAATTGAGGCAATAGAAGAAGAAAAAAAGAATTTAGAAATAAATGAAAAATAATGGTATGGTTAAAGATAAACAATAATAGGTTGTCTAATCTTTTTCAAAAAAGTCTTCGAATGTCAGCAAAAATTATTAATGAAATGTAAAAAATGCTTGACAAACTTTGCAAAACAAAGTATAATAAATAAGTGACTAAGAAAAGAGATAAAAAATATATATTCTTAAAGCATAAGGAGGGATAAAATATGGCACAACCAAAAAGAAGATGGTCTAAAGCAAGAACACATTTAAAAAGATCAACATGGAAATTAGAAAACAAGAATTTAGTAGAATGCCCACATTGCCATAAACTAATAATGCAACATAGAATTTGCCCAAGTTGTGGATATTATGATGGAACAGAAGTTATAGCTAAAAAAGCTGAATAAGTTAAGCTAAATAAAAAGGCTGAATAGTAAAGCCAAGATAAAGAGAAAGTATAATAAAGCTATGAAAAATTAAGAAAGAGGTGAATACAATGAAAGAAGGAATACACCCAGAATACCAGGAAGCAACAATAACATGTGCTTGTGGAAATGTAATGAAATCAAATTCAACAAAAAAAGATTTAAAAGTTGATGTATGCTCAAAATGTCATCCATTTTGGACAGGTAATTTAAGAAAAGAAACAACTGGTGGAAAAGCTGATAAATTTAAAAAGAAATATGGATTACAATAAATCTAAAATAGACTCTGTAGCATTTTGCTTACAGGGTCTTTTTGAATTAAGAATATATTTTTGCTATAATTTTAAATATAAATTGTAACTAATTTTGGAGGAACAAATGGAAACAGATATTAAGGTATGGACTGAGAAAATAAATGAATTAAATAAAGGAAAAGAAAAGAAGTATTATATTCTCACAATGGGATGTCAGTTAAATGAAAATGATTCTGAAAAAATAGCAGGAATGTTAAAAGAAGCGGGATATGTAAAGACAGAGAGAATTGAAGAAGCAGACATAATTATATTTAACACTTGTTGTGTAAGAGAAAATGCTGAAGAAAGATTATTTGGAAAGCTTGGAGAAGTAAAAAAATATAAAGAAGAAAAAGGAACAATTATAGCGATTGGTGGATGTATGATGCAAGAAAAACATATAACACAAAAACTAAAAGAAAGTTATAAATTTGTTGATATTGTATTTGGCACGCATACCTTAGAAAATTTTCCAAAAGATTTATATTATGCATTAAAAGAAAATAAAAAAATTGAAGATATACTAGATATTGACGGTGTAGTGTACGAAGGTGTTCCAGTATATAGAGAAGATAAAATAAAAGCTTCTATCACAATAATGAACGGATGTAACAACTTTTGTACATATTGTATAGTTCCATATGTTAGAGGAAGAGAAAGAAGTAGGAATCCTCAAGATATAATAAATGAAGCAGAAGATTTAGCAAAACAAGGGTATAAAGAAATAACACTTTTAGGACAAAATGTTAATTCATACTTAGTATATCAAAAGCAAAAAGGTGAAGATGTCAATTTTAAAGTATTAGTAAATGGAAAAGAAAAGCAAGTTAATTCATTTGCTACCTTGTTAAAGGCACTTGATGAAATAGAAGGAATTGAAAGAATAAGATTTGTATCACCACATCCAAAAGATTTTACAGATGATGTAATTGATGCGATAAAAGATTCTAAACATGTATGTAAGTTAATACATTTACCATTACAATCTGGAAGTACAAAAGTACTTAAAGAAATGAATAGAAAATATACAAAAGAAGATTATCTAAATTTAGCAAAAAAAATAAAAGAAAAAATTCCAGAGGTAACATTTTCAACAGATATAATAGTAGGCTTCCCAGGAGAAACAGAGCAAGATTTCGAAGATACATTAGATGTTGTAAAAAAAGTTAATTTTGAACAAGTATTTATGTTTATATATTCTAGAAGAGTAGGAACGGTAGCAGATAAAATGGAAAATCAAATTCCAGAGAATATAAAACATAAAAGATTTAACAGATTAAAAGAATTAGTTGAAAAACAAATAGAAGTCCAAAATAAAGAATATGTTGGCAAATATGTTGATGTTTTAGTAGAGGGAGAAAGTAAAAACAATAAAGATATTTTAACAGGAAGAACAGAATCAAATAAAGTCGTTAATTTTGAGGGAAGTAGAGATTTAATTGGAAAAGTTATAAAATTAAAAATTGTTTCGGAACATATGTGGTATTTAAAAGGCATTTATGATAAAATGTAGGAAAATAATTATAAGCATAGTTATTTTCTCATGCCTTGTTGTCGCGACGCAACCTAAAGGTTGCTGCTCCAGCGCGCTTCGCTTGAACGCTACGCGGCTATTCAAAAATAACTATTGCTTATAAATTATAAAGTAAATAGAAAGGAATTAAAAATGGCAGAAGATGTAGTACAAAATGAAGAAAAAGATTTAGATTATGATAAATTTTCTCCAATGATGCAGCATTATCTTGAAACAAAAGAAAAATATAAAGATTGTATATTATTTTATAGATTAGGTGACTTTTATGAAATGTTTTTTGATGATGCAATAAATGTTTCAAGAGAACTTGAACTTACTTTAACAGGAAAGAACTGTGGACAAGAAGAAAGAGCTCCAATGTGTGGAGTTCCTTTCCATGCAGCAGATATCTACATAAATAGACTAATTGAAAAAGGATATAAAGTAGCAATATGTGAGCAATTAGAAGACCCAAAACTTGCTAAAGGAATAGTTAAAAGAGATGTTATAAAAGTAGTTACTCCAGGAACAGTATTAGATGATAATGTTTTAGAGGAAAAGAAAAACAACTTTATAATGAGTATATATAAAGAAGGAATTTACTTTGGATTAGCTGTATGCGATATTTCAACAGGTGATTTTTACTCAACAGAAATTAAAGAAGATAATAATTTTCAAAAATTACTAGATGAGATATCAAGATATAATCCTTCTGAGATAATAATAAACCAAATGCTAGATGAATCCACTGAAGAGATGAAAACTCTTAAGCAAAGATTCAGTAGTTTTATATCAGTACAACAAAGCGATATTTTTTCACAAGATGCTCAAAATATAATTGAAAATATAGAAGTGCTAGATAAGAATGGTAATGAATATAAAGATTTTAGTAAAAAAACTTTGGCCATATCAGCTATAAATGCTTTAATATTTTATATTGAAGATACTCAAAAGGAAAGACCAGATAACTTAAATAAAATAGTGATTTATGAAGCAACAAAATATATGGCTTTAGATATAAGCGCGAGAAAAAATCTTGAACTTACAGAAAAATTAAGAGATAAAACAAAAAAAGGAACTTTACTATGGGTATTGGATAAAACATCAACCTCAATGGGAGGAAGATTACTTAGAAGATGGATAAGTGACCCACTAATAGATGTAAGCGATATAAACTTAAGATTAGGAGCAGTAGAAGAGCTTAAAAATAATGATATATTAAGAGATGATATAATAAACTCACTAAAAAATGTTTATGATATAGAAAGATTATCAGGAAAAATATCTTATGGAAGCGCAAATGCAAGAGATTTAATATCACTTAAAAATTCAATAGCACAGCTTCCTGACTTAAAATCTATTATATCAGCTTCAAAATCAGATTTATTATCATCATTATATAAAGAATTAGACACTTTAGATGATATTTATCAGCTTATAAATATATCAATTATAGATGATCCACCAATCACAATAAAAGAAGGTGGAATAATTAAAAAAGGATATAATGAAGAGGTTGATAAGTTAATAGATGTAACTTCTAATGGAAAGAAATATCTTTTAGAAATAGAAGCTAGAGAAAAAGAAAAGACTGGAATTAGAACTTTAAAGATTGGTTATAATAAAGTTTTTGGATATTATTTAGAAGTAAGTAAATCATTTGTTAATATGGTTCCTCAAGATAGATTTATTAGAAAACAGACTTTGGCAAATGGTGAAAGATACATTACTGAAGAACTTAAAAATCTTGAAAATCAAATAGTAGGAGCTCAAGATAAAATAGTTAATTTAGAATATGAAATTTTTTCTAATATTAGAGAAGAAATAGAGAAAAATGTAAAAAGACTACAATTAGCTGCTAATATAGTATCTAAGATAGATGTACTATGTTCATTTGCAAATGTTGCAAAATCTCAAAATTATTGTAAGCCATTAGTAGATAATTCAGATATTATTGATATAAAAGAAGGAAGACATCCAGTTGTAGAGAAAATATTAGATACAGGAGCTTTTGTACAAAATGATACATATTTAGATTCAAATGATAATAGATTAAATATTATAACTGGACCTAATATGGCTGGTAAATCAACATATATGAGACAAGTAGCACTAATTACTTTAATGGCTCAAATTGGAAGCTTTGTTCCAGCTATGGAAGCTCATATAGGAGTTGTTGATAAAATATTTACAAGAGTTGGAGCATCAGATGACTTAAGTATGGGTGAAAGTACTTTTATGGTTGAAATGATGGAAGTATCAACTATACTTAATAATGCTACATCAAAAAGTTTAGTTATACTAGATGAAATTGGTAGAGGAACATCAACTTATGACGGAATGTCAATAGCTTGGGCTGTTGCAGAATATATTTCTAAGGTTAGAGCAAAAACTCTATTTGCAACACATTATCATGAACTTATAAAATTAGAAGGTACATTGGAAGGAACCAAAAACTATCATGTTGCAGTAAAAGAAAGAGGAGAAGATGTAATTTTCTTAAGAAAAATATTAGAGGGTGGAACAGATGAAAGCTATGGTGTTCATGTAGCAAAACTAGCAGGTGTTCCAAAAGATGTAACAGGTAGAGCCAATGATATATTAAAAGGATTAGAAAGAAAATCTATTTTAAAAGATACAAACATGACAAAATCAGAAAGACAAGAAGAACAAGGTCAATTAAGTATGTTCAATTACAAGCTAGCAGAAATCGCTCATGAACTTGACCAAATTAAACTTGAAGAGGTCACACCAATTGATGCTTTGAATATTTTGTCAAAAATTAAAGAAAAAATAAAGTAGTAAAAATAGAAAAGGATAACATTAAAATACAAAAAGAAAAATTACGAGTAAAAAGAAAGGATAAGATACTTATGAAGGTTATTTATCAAGGAAAAGAAGTTGGAATGAAGGAAGACATAAAAAAAGTTATTGATATGTTTAGAGATAATATAAGAATATCTCCAAAGCATTTAATAGCTTGTAGATGCAATAATGAAGTAAAATCTTTAGACTATGAAATCAAAGAAGGTGACACAGTTGAACTTCTTGATATAACAAGCAAAGATGGAATGATGGTTTATATAAGAGGAGCACTTTATATAATGTCTATGGCATTTTATAAACTATATCCAAAAGCAAAAGTTATAGTTGATTTTCAATTATCAAACTCTATGTTTTGTGAAGTTGAAAATATGGAAATTACTGATGAAGTAATGGAAAGAGTTAGAACAAAGATGCAAGAAATTGTTGAAAGTGATATTCCAATTACTAGAAAAGTAATGACAAAAAAAGAAGCAATGGACTTTTATGAAAAAGAGAAAAGTCTAAGGGGAATTCTTCAATTAAATAAAACAGTTAAAGATGAAGTAACATTATACTACTGTGATGACTTCTACAACTATTTTTATGGAGTAATGCCACTTAGCACAGGATACATTGATATATTTGATATAAAAAAATATAAACATGGATTCATAGTAAGATATCCAAGTAGTGAAAACCCATCAGAATTAGGATTCTTTAGAGAAAGTAAAAAGCTTTTAGCAACACTTAAAGAATATGATGATATAAACAGTTTAATGAATGTTAGAACAATATTCCATGTTAATAATGAAATAGAAAAAGATGGAGGAAGAAATTTAGTCTTAACATCAGAAGCTTTACTAGAAAAGAAGATTGCTGAAATAGCAGATGAAATTTCAAAAAGAAAGAATTTAAAATTAATACTTATTGCAGGACCATCATCTTCTGGAAAAACTACTTTTGCAAAAAGATTAGGAATTCAGCTTAAAGTAAATGGGCTAAAGCCAGTAACAATTGGAACTGATAATTATTTTGTAGAAAGACCAGACACTCCAAGAGATGAAAATGGAGACTATGATTTTGAAACAATAGAAGCTCTTGATTTAAAATTATTTAATGAGCATTTAACAAAACTAATAAAAGGAGAAAGGGTCGAAATCCCAGTTTTTGATTTTAAAGTAGGAACAAAAAGGTATAATGGAAAGAACTTCTTGAGCTTAGCAGATGATGAAGTCTTAATTGTAGAGGGAATTCACTCTTTAAATGATAGATTAACATCAGCTATTCCAAAAGAAAATAAGTTTAAAATATATATTAGTGACTTAACAGTATTAAATGTAGATTATTTTAACCGTATATCAACAACAGATACTAGACTTATAAGAAGAATTGTAAGAGATTATAATTATAGAGGATATTCAGCGTTAGATACATTAAGCAGATGGCCATCAGTAAATAAAGGTGAAAATAAAAATATATTTCCATTCCAAGAAGAAGCAGACTGTATGTTTAATAGTTCATTAGTATACGAATTAGCAGTACTTTCAAAATATGCAGTACCACTTTTAAAAGAAATAGGAAAAGATAAAAAAGAATATTCAGAAGCAAAAAGACTAATTTCATTCTTACAATACTTTAAAGATATTGAAGATGAAAGTGCTATACCAAATAATTCTATACTAAGAGAATTTATTGGTGGAAGTGTATTTGAATATTAAATATAGAAAAAAAAGAAACTAAATGAAAAAAGTGAAGGAGAAAAAAATGACAAATAAAATTTATTCCATAGATGAAATAAAAAAAATATTATACGAAATATTAAAAGATACAGATATTGAACAAGCTATTTTATTTGGGTCTTATGCAAAAAATAATCCGGATAGAAATAGCGATTTAGACATATTAATTGATAGCAAGGGTAAAATAAAAGGATTAAAATTTTATGCAATTGTAGGAAATATAAAAGAGGGATTTAATAAAGAAGTTGATGTTATTGAAAAATCAGAAATAGATAAAAACTCAAAAATTGAAAAAGAAATAAAAAAAACAGGAGTTATAGTATATGAAAGATAAAATTATTCTTATAAAAATTTTAAATTATATATCAGAACTATTAGAATTTATAAAAGGATATAACAAAGAAGATTTTAGTAAGGATAGAAAGACAATAAATGCATGTGTATTTAACCTAAGTCAAATTGGTGAATTAACTGGCAAAATAAGTAAAGATTTAACGTCAAAATATCCTGATATAGAATGGCAAGGTTTAAAATCTTTAAGAAATAGAATAGTACATGACTATGAAGGTATCAATTTGAATATGATATGGGGATTTTTAAGCGAAGATTTATTAAATTTAAAAGAACAACTATCTAAAATCTTAGAAGATATAGATAAATAAAAATTGTATTTTTTCAATAAGGAAATAATAGAAAATGAAAATAAAAGAAAAAATTTATAATTTATTAAATGTATTAAAGAAAAGTATAGAAAAGTTTCCAATTACAATAGCGTCAATTTTAATATTAACATTAATCTATACAGTTTGCATTGATAATAAACAAGTTGACTGGGATATAATAGGAAGAATAACATTATGCATTGCAATTTTTTCAAGCACAACATATCTGATAGAAACACTAGTAGAAAATAAAAAGAAATATTTTGTGTATTATATTTTAGCAATAATTTGGGCAGGATTGTTAACATTTTTTGCATTCACAGAAAATGATGTTTTAGGAATTAAAAACGATCTATTTGTGCATTTTATAGTTCGAATTATTATTTGCTATATGTTATCAGTATCAATTTTAAGTATATACTTTAATCGTAAAAAATCAGAAAAGACATTTGAAAATTATCTTACAAATGTTGTAGTAAGTATTTTTAAAGTAAGTTTGATATATGGAATACTTGCAATAGGAAGCGCAATAATTGTAGCAATCTTCAACTATTTAATATTAAATGGTAGACATTATGTACTAATAGGAAGAGTTGAAATACTATTGCTAGGAGTATATTATATACCAACAATTATCTACACTTTCTTTAGGCAAGACAATGAAATAGGAAAATTTGCAAGAATTGTTATAAAGTATGTACTAGGTACACTTGTAATGATAGCATTTGCAATAATCTATATTTATTTGTTAAAAATACTACTTTTAAGAAATATTCCATCAAATCAAATATTTAGAATAATTTCAGCACTTTTCATAATAGGATTGCCAATATGGACAATGTGCACATCTTTAGATGAAGGAAAAACTTTTGACAAAATAAATAAGAAATTGCCATTATTATTTATACCATTCATATTATTGCAAATGTACTCAATAGGAGTAAGAATTGGAGCGAATGGTTTAACAGAGGCAAGATATCTATGTATAATGCTTATAATTTTTGAAATAATCTATACAGTAATATACATAAAAAATAAAACAAAGACTCATGTAAATTTACTAGTAATAATGACTTTAATTATAATATCAACTATTGCACCATTTGTTAATATGTTTAGAGTATCTGCATTAAATCAGTTTAGCATTTTAAAAAAGTATGACCAAAAGGAAAACATGAGTAAAGAAGAAAAAGCCAAACTAAGTGGGGCATATTCATTTTTAAGAAGTTCTACAATAGGGAAACAATATTTAGAAAACTATAAAATGAAAAATGAACCTTATAGTGATTATACTCTTGATCCTTATGAAGCTAAAAGTATATATATCAGCGCAAGAAGAAATTCTAATTATTTAGAAATTGAAGGATATAAAAGGCTATATGATATAAGTGCGGATTCTTACGGTTTAAGTTTAAGTAATAATTCTAACGATTATAAAAACAAAACAGTTGATAAAATATTTGAAAAAACTACTTTTGAAATAAATAGTTCAGATAATACAATAGATGTAAATATGACGAACTTGGTTAAAAAGTATATACAAATGGGAAATTCTTTAGATAATAACTTTGATAAAGTTAATGAAATAATTATTGATAATAATAAAAAAATAATATTAGATTCAGTTTATATTAGTTATGAAGAAACAACAAATGAAGTTAATAGTTATGGCTTTGATGGTTATTTGTTGGAAAAATAATGTATAAAGTAAGAGGATAAAATGAAACAATTTACTAAAAGAGATGAAGAATTTATTTGTGAAAATTGTGGCAAAAAAGTTGAAAAACTTGGAT
>CANRBH010000014.1 GCA_947628825.1 uncultured Clostridia bacterium
AAAATAAATGTAGATACAGATTTAAGATTAGCTATGACAGCAGGAATAAGAAAAGTATTAGTAGAAAGTCCAGAAGTATTTGATCCAAGAAAATATTTGGGATTAGGAAGAGATTTCATTAAGGAAACTGTAAAACATAAAATGAGAGATGTTTTTGACTCAAGTAATAAAGCTTAAAAAAGTAATAAATAAAAAATAAACATATAAAAAATTAAAAAAAGAAAATTTTTCTAATTCCAACAAAAATTACATTTTTCAATTTTTTATATATCGCATAATAAATTTTAAAATGCAAAAAATATAAATGACAAAAAGTCAAAAAGGAGGTTTATTATGCGTAAAAAAATGTCTATAATAGCCACCTTAACAATTTTAGCAATATGTTTGATTAGTAGTTTTGTATATGCACAATCAGGTGATAGTATGCTTAGAGATGCTACAGATGGAACAGCCAATGTTATAAATGATGGAGGACAAATGATAGGAAATGCAGTTCAAGATGGCGGTGACATGGTAGGTAATGTAGTAAGTGACGGAGGAGCAATGGTAGGAAATGCAATGGAAAACGTTACTGATATGGTTGATGGAAATACACCAATATCAAATGGAATAATAGACAGTCAAACAGTTGAAAATGTAGGTGGAGATGCAAAAAATGCAGTTGATACAATGACAACAGGTAATGTACTATCAAACAGCAATATGTCTAGTATGAGTTTTTTAGGAATTAACTTATCTGTTTGGATGTGGATAGTTTTAATAATTATAATCATTGTTGTAATAGTTTTAATTTGCAAGTATATGAAAGACCATGACGACAATGATGATGATGAATAATTAAAAAAATTTTGAACCCAAGATTATCTTGGGTTTTTTATAATAAAAAATATATATCATAAATAATTATATTTATGTATGTAAAAATAGAATAAAATACTTGAAATAATAGGTTAAATTACATATAATAATATTATATAATCTTAAATGATGATAAATTTTTATAAATATTAGAGAGAGTATAATAATGGAAAAAAATAATGTAATTGCAAAAAATCCAACTGCATATCATAATTACGAAATCCTTGATAAAATAGAAACAGGGATTGTTCTTTATGGAACTGAAATAAAATCAATAAGAGCAGGAAAAGTTAATTTAAAAGATAGTTATGCAACAATAGAAAAAAATGGGGAAGTATATGTCTATTCAATGCATATTAGCCCTTATGAACATGGTAATATATATAATAAAGATCCACTAAGACCTAAGAAATTGCTTCTTAATAAAAAAGAAATAAATAAACTAATTGGAATGACAACACAGAAAGGATATACTTTAGTACCAATTCAACTATATTTTAAAGGAAATTTTGTAAAACTTGAATTAGGAGTTGGAAAAGGAAAAAAATTATACGATAAAAGGGAAGATCTAAAGAAAAAAGAAGCAGAAAGAAAAATTGATAGATATATGAAAGAGAATAATTGATATGTAAAAAAATAGTTAGCTTTAATTTCTAAGCCAACTATTTTTCATATTTTACATTTTTAATATTATTTTCCTAATCTAATTAAAATTGCTACAGCAAGTAATATAATCACTAAACCAACAGCAAGAAGCAAAATATTTAATATATCAGTAAAACCAAAACTAGAAGTTGGTTCATTATATTCATCTATACTTTCTATATTTGTAACTGTATTAGTATCTAAAGTAGGAGTTGTTGTTGTATTATTTCTAAGATTATTTCCAGGATTTCCTTCATCAGTTACATTTGATTCATTTGCTAAATTAAAATTTATATCAGTCGCAAAAGTTTTTGCGGTAAAAACATAAAACGATAAAATAAAAATAAATAATATTATCATTACAATACTTCTTTTTAAATTTGACATTTGTAAAAGGCCTCCTATAAATTATTCTTATGTTCATACAATTATAATAATATATTTGGATAAAAATGTCTAGTATTTTTTGTAAATTAGTTTCAATAAGTTGCTAAAAAATTATTAGTATGTTAAAATATTTTTAGAAAAATTTTTTGTACAAGATTATTAAAAATCAAGGAGTAAAGAAAAATGGGTGAATTAACACTTCCAACACTTGATGAGTGTTTTAACAAATTAGAGATATTAAAAAAAATGGGACATAGTGCAGATATAACAGATTTTGCCATTCTTTTAGGAGGAGCATATGGCGAGTCAAAAGGTGAGTATTGGACTAAAACAGATGATTGCTTGCGGTCGTGCGATTGTGGTTACTTCTACGGATGGACATGCACCAAGAACGGTTAATTCACGTTATATCGGGATTCGACCAGTTTTAAAGTTATCACCAGGAACATCGGTATCTTCGATAAGAAAAGGAGTGGATGGAATTGTTGAAGTAGAATATGGATTTCTTCCACAAAAAGCAGTGCCAAAAGATATGCAAATAAAATTACAACAATTTTTTGAAACTGGAACATTATCTTATACTGGAAGAGGGTATAGAACTGACTCAAGAAAATTAGATGATTATAGCAAAAGATTTAGCCCTAGAAGATATGAAGAATATGAATATGAAGGTAAAAGGTATGTAAGAGTTGAGGTTAATTCATTTTCTGATGAGAAGATCTATTGTACACTTTCAAATGGAGAAAAATATAAAAATGGAGATTATGTATGGATAGAGGTATCTCCAGTAAAATGGTTATTTGATAAAAGAGCAAATATTTCGTTATCAGAGAAAATAATTTTTGCAGGTGTTCAATTTGATAATTCGACATATTATGGTGAAGATAATTTTGATAAAACAGAAATAAAAAGATTTATGGATAATTATCTCTTGAGGGATTTAGAACAATCTATGGAACCACTGGAATTTGAAGAAATTGAAATAATAGAAAAAAAGAATGAAACTAATACTAGAAAATCAAGATTACAAAAATTAAATCCGGATGAAACAGAAGTATCTGCAAGAACAAATATGACAGACACAGAACTAATACATAATTGGATAGAATCAGGAGAATCAGTATTACTTCGAGGACCATCAGGAATAGGAAAAACAGAAAGAATAAAATCATTATATCCAGATTTAATTTATCTAAAATTAACAAATAATATGTTTCCAGAAAAAGTAGTAGGTTCAGTAAACTTGCAAACAGGGCAAAGTATACCACCAGATTTTGCAAAAACAGCTATAATGCAAGGAGCAACAGAGGAAGAAAAAAAGTTAGTTGAAGAAAATATACAAAATATATATGATATAGCAGATAAAATTTATGAAAGATCAAAAGAAAGCAATAAAAAAGTGGTAATAATGCTAGATGAGCTTTTAAATGTAAAACCAGCAGTTCAAAGTTTAGTATATACTTTAGTACTTAATAGAATTGTAGAAATAGATAAAGGACTAAAACTACCAGACAATGTTGTAATAGTTGCAACAGGAAATCAAAAGAAATATTCAACTGTAGCAGAAGATTTAGCAGAACCATTAGAAAAAAGATTTGATCATATACTAGATATGGAGCCAAAAGTAGGAGAGTGGATAACAGAATATGCAATACCTCAAAAGATACATCCAGCAGTAATAGGATATATACTATCTAAATATAATGAATCTGGGAAAAGTGAAAGAATACAAGATATGGAATACTTTTATGAGGAACCAGAGGTAGGAGAAGAACATTTAGACATAAATGGATGTAAAGGAAGAACAAATGATCCACGTGGATGGGCTTCAATATCAAATACATTATATAATTTTGAGAGGAATTTAGAAGCAGGAAAATATAAAGGAAAAAATGTTGAAGATATAATACAAAGGTCAATAGAATCAAAACTTCGAATAGAATGGGCAAAAGATTTTTTTGATTTTTATAATCTACCAACAATATCACCAGAAGAAGTAGTAAAAGGAATAGGAGTAGGATATACCCAAGCAGACTTACCGAGAGATATAAGTGAAAGATTTGCATATATGACAGCACTGATAACAGCAGATGAAACACAAGTAGGAGCATGTAGAGAATTTATAAGAAAAAATTGTGATCCAGAGTATTTATCAATATATGATATATATTGGGCAGGAAATGATGAAAGAAGAATGGAGAAAATATCAGAATTACAAGAAGAGAGCTTATCTTTACATACATCAGAAGAATCGAAACAATATACTAAAGAAGGAATAGATGCTTATACTGGTATAGGACAAATGTATAGTAGCTATTTAACAAGAGAAGGTACAAAAGAAAAAGAGGTGAAAGATGATGGAAGAAGCTCAATATAGTGAAGCTGCAACACAAGTATTAGATATATTAAATTATACAAGACAAGAAGATGTTAAAAAGATTCCACAAAGTTTTATAAAGTTTTTAAACAGTATTTCAAATAAAAATTATACACCAAAATTTAATCATGAATATCCAATAAGTGCATTAAACTTATCAAATGAAGCAAAAGAGCTTTTAGGATTTATATATATAACATGGTGGTGTGATGAAAGTGAAAGAAAAAATTATAAAAATATAATACATTCTAACACTATTAAAACAGAAAAAAATATAGATTATGATATAAATGATATTTTTAAGAAAAAAATAGAGAATAAACCAGAAGTAGTTAATAATACATTAGAAAATTCTATCATTGTATATAAGAAAGAAAATATATTTAAAAGGTTTTTAAATAAAATATCAAGTTTTTTTGTAAAGAAAAATGAAAGGAATGGTAAAGTATAATGATAAATAAGGAACTTCTTGAATTACAAAAAGGATGTAATGCTACTTGCGTTGTAATAAAAAATGAAGATGCCAAAGAGTTAGAAACAAAGATTGTAATTAATTCTAACTGCAATATAAATGATTTACTAAAAATCTTTAAGGAAAATATAAATAACAAAGAACTTAATTATTTTGTTATAGAAGAAATTGATAAAATTAGTTCAAATGAACAAGATAAATACTATCATATTATTAAAGATAGAGAATTTTGCGGATATAGATTACCAGAGGAAACAATTATTGTTGTTACAGTAGAAAATAAAGAAACACTAAAAAATATATCACAGAATATCTATAATCTTTGCGTGGTTGCTTTTTAAGATTTGAAGAAAGGAAATTTCACGAATGGATGATAGTAAGATTTATGATGTAAAAAGAAAGATGCTGATAAAGTATCCTAGATTTGGAAGTGAAATAGCAAAAGCAAATATTGAATTTAAAGATGATTTACCTTTTCATACAGCAGCGACTGATGGGCGAAATATATATATTGATTCAAATTATTTTGAAAGTATAAGTGAAGATGATAGATTATTTACAATAGCTCATGAAATAATGCATATTAAATTTATGCATATGTTTAGATTAATAGATAAAGAAGGTAATAAGAGAGATTTAGATTTGTGGAATATAGCTACAGATGCTATTATAAACGCAAATTTAGAAAGAGATGGATTTACAATTAAAGAAGGGTATGTAAATATGCCAGAAGCATTAAATTATTCGGCAGAAGAATTCTATCAAATTTTATTACAAGAAAGAGAAAAGAAACAACAAGAGCAGCAACAGAGTCAAAATGGTGAAGAACAGTATGATAAGAAAAGTAGTAGCGATGAAACGAGTCAAAACCAAGATGGTAAATCAAATGATAATTTAGAAGATGAAAAACAAGCAACTGGAAAAGGTGATGATCATAGTTTCTGGGAAGAAGCCTTTAAAAATAGAGAGCAAAATAAAAATCAAGATAAAAATAGACAAGAAAAACCAAGCGATTTAGATGAAGTTCAGCCACCGATTGAAAAACAAGAAGAACAAATGGAATCTGAAAGTGAATTTGATGAAAAGAATGAGTTTTCAGAAAATAGACAAGAAAAAAGAAAAAAATTTGAAGCTAGGCGTGAAAAAACAAAGCAAGATATAAGAAGAAAAAATGAAAAAACAATAAATTTAGGAAGCATAGGAGAAAGCAAAGAAGAAATTGATTGGAAGATTTTAATACGAAGAGAAATGGAAAAATCACAAATAGTATGGAGTCAAAGACGTTCAGTTGCGGAAAATAATTATGCTTATAGATTAGAAGAAAATGATATTGAAGACGAAGCAGAAAGTGAAATTATGATTGATATTTCAGGATCTGTGCAATTAAGTCTTGTTAAGTCTTTTTTAAGACAAATAAAACCATTATTAAAACATTCTAAGATAAGAGTGGGATGTTTTAACGAAAAATTTTGGGGCTTTAAAGATATTAAAAGTGTAAGTGATATAGATAATTTTATTATACCAAGTGAGGCAAGGGGAAGGTATGCATGGACAGAAGATTGGGATTTAGCAGTAAGATCTTTCTCTCCAAAAAAAGAAGTAAACAAAATTGTATTTACTGATGGATGTCCTTGTCCTGGAACAATGCCAAAGGATGATTTGAGAAAACAAAATGTTATTTGGCTAGTATATGGAAATGAAGATTTTAATCCGTGTTGTGGCAAAGTTATAAATATAACAGAAAAGCAACTAGAACAATTACACTTTATTAGTACAGATTATTCAATTGATGATATAAGTAGGTAAAAAATATCTATAAAATTTAAATAAGATGATAAACTGTTATTTATATAAGGAGTAAGTAAGAGTGAATAAATTTACGTTTTTAACAAATGAACAGTGTTTTGATAAAATCAGTAAGTTAGACATATTAAAAAAAAGGGGAAGTAGTGCAGCTATAACAGATTTTTCTATTCTTTTAGGAGGAGCTGTTCGAGGAATCTCTCGTGGAGATAGTGATAATCCTTTAGAAGATAGAACTGGTTTTTATTGGACTAAATCAAGCTATTATGAAGGCTTTGCTGTAAGTATAGTTGATCAAAATGGCAGTGAGCAATTTTTTGATACTGATACACGTTCAATTGCAGCTCGCCCTGCCTTATCATTTAAACTAATGAGTTTGATACCAACAAACGGAAAGAAAGCTAAAGCTGCAAAAGATGGAGTTCTTGAAGTAGAATATGGATATTATCCACAAAAGGCAGTATCAAAAGATATGCAAGAACAATTAGAACAACTATATAAAGGTGATAGGTTATCAAGTACTGGTTATAAATATACGACAGATTCAAAACACTTCAATGATATTGGTAGATTTGAACCCAGAATACACATAGAATACCAATACAACGGAAAAAAATATGTAAGGGTTGAAGCTTTATCATGTTTTGAAGGAGAATTTTTTACGCTTTCAAATGGAGAAAAATATAAAGATGGTGATTATGTATGGGTAGAGGTATCTCCAGTAAAATGGTTAGTTGATGAAAAAGAAAAAATTATGATAACAGAGAAGCTGGTTTTTTCAGGTATGGAATTTGATCATGAAAGAGATTATGATGAAAAAGACTTTGAGAAAACAGATATAAAAAAATTTATGGATAATTATTTTTCTAAAGAATTAGAACAATCTATTGAACCAATAGATTTAAACCAATCAGGAGAATTAAGTACTAGAAAATCAAGACTACAAAAATTAAATCCGGATGAAACAGAAGCATCTGCAAGAACAAATATGACAGACACAGAACTAATACATAATTGGATAGAATCAGGAGAATCAGTATTACTTCGAGGACCATCAGGAATAGGAAAAACAGAAAGAATAAAATCATTATATCCAGATTTAATTTATCTAAAATTAACAAATAATATGTTTCCAGAAAAAGTAGTAGGTTCAGTAAACTTGCAAACAGGGCAAAGTATACCACCAGATTTTGCAAAAACAGCTATAATGCAAGGAGCAACAGAGGAAGAAAAAAAGTTAGTTGAAGAAAATATACAAAATATATATGATATAGCAGATAAAATTTATGAAAGATCAAAAGAAAGCAATAAAAAAGTGGTAATAATGCTAGATGAGCTTTTAAATGTAAAACCAGCAGTTCAAAGTTTAGTATATACTTTAGTACTTAATAGAATTGTAGAAATAGATAAAGGACTAAAACTACCAGACAATGTTGTAATAGTTGCAACAGGAAATCAAAAGAAATATTCAACTGTAGCAGAAGATTTAGCAGAACCATTAGAAAAAAGATTTGATCATATACTAGATATGGAGCCAAAAGTAGGAGAGTGGATAACAGAATATGCAATACCTCAAAAGATACATCCAGCAGTAATAGGATATATACTATCTAAATATAATGAATCTGGGAAAAGTGAAAGAATACAAGATATGGAATACTTTTATGAGGAACCAGAGGTAGGAGAAGAACATTTAGACATAAATGGATGTAAAGGAAGAACAAATGATCCACGTGGATGGGCTTCAATATCAAATACGTTATATAATTTTGAGAGGAATTTAGAAGCAGGAAAATATAAAGGAAAAAATGTTGAAAATATAATACAAAGGTCAATAGAATCAAAACTTCGAATAGAATGGGCAAAAGACTTTTTTGATTTTTATAATCTACCAACAATATCACCAGAAGAAGTAGTAAAAGGAATGGGAGTAGGATATACACAAGCAGATTTACCACGAGATATAAGTGAAAGATTTGCGTATATGACAGCACTGATAACAGCAGATGAAACACAAGTAGGAGCATGTAGAGAATTTATAAGAAAAAGCTGTGATCCAGAGTATCTATCAATATATGACATATATTGGGCAGGAAATGATGAAAGAAGAATGGAGAAGATATCAGAATTACAAGAAGAGAGCTTATCTTTACATACATCAGAAGAATCGAAACAATATGCTAAAGAAGGAATAGATGCTTATACTGGTATAGGACAAATGTATAGTAGCTATTTAACAAGAGAAAATACAAAAGAAAAAGAGGAAAAAGATGATGGAAAAAGCTTAATATAGCGAGATAGCAATAAGTATAAAATATGTAAAGAGGTATAAAATGAGTTTATCAAATAGTCAAGAAGAATATTTAAAAACAATATATATTCTAAAAAATACTCAAAATGAGATTAGAGTAACAGATATAGCAAATAAATTAAATAAAACTAAAGCAAGTGTTAATAATGCAATTAACAATCTAAAGCAAGAAGAACTGATAAATTATGAACCTTATGGACAAATTGAATTGACACAGGAAGGCGAAAAAATTGCTCAAAAGATTATAGAGGCAAACGACATAGTAAAATTGTTTTTGATTGAAATTTTAGGAGCAAATAAGGAAAACGCAGAAAATGAAGCAAAATCAATAAAAACTGTTTTAAGTGATGATACTTTAAATAAGCTTGCAAGATATACTCACAAAGAACTTGGGCTTTACAGCTTAGAATGTGGATATGATATAAATAATGAAAAATGTATTAAATGTGCAAGAAGAAAAAATAAATAAGGAAGATGAGATAAGATGAAAAAAGTTTTACTAGGAATGAGTGGAGGAGTAGATAGTACAGTTTCTGCAATACTTCTAAAACAAGCAGGATATGAAGTAATTGGAACAACTCTTAATTTATTTCCAAATGTAAATTGTTGCTCATATATTGAAGTAAAAGATATATGCAAAAAAATTGGAATAGACCATTACATTTTAGAAGTAAAAGATGAATTTAAAAAACATGTAATAGATGATTTTATAAATTGTTATTCAAATTGCAAAACTCCAAATCCATGTATAGAATGTAATAAATATTTAAAATTTGGACTAATGTATGAAAAAGCTAAAGAATTAGGTTGTGATTATATAGCAACAGGACATTATGCAAAAACAGAATATAGTGAAAAATATAATAGATGGATTTTAAAAAAATCAAAAAACAATAAAAAAGATCAAAGCTATGTTTTATGGAATACTCCTAAAGAGATACTCGAGCATATTATTTTTCCTTTATCTGAATTTGAGTCAAAAGATGAAATAAGAGAAATTGCAAAAGAACATAACTTGTCTGTTGCAAGTAAACCAGATAGTGAGGATATATGCTTTATTCCTGATGGAAATTATAAAAAATTTTTAGAAGAAAATTCTGATATAAAACCAAAGGAAGGAAATATTGTTTTATCAACTGGTGAAGTTCTTGGAAAACATACTGGGCTTTACAATTATACAATAGGACAAAGAAAAGGCCTTGGTATATCATATAAAGAACCACTTTTTGTTATTGGATTTAATAAAGATAGAAATGAAGTTATAGTAGGAACTGAAAAAGAAATATATAAAGATGAAATAATAATAAATGATATAAATCTTTTATTATTTGATAAAATAGAAAATGATTTAGATGTTAAAGTTAAGACAAGATATTCAACAAAAGAAGCGAGCGCAAAAGCTGCACAGTTAAATGATAATGAAATTAAGATAGTATTTGATGAGCCACAAGCAAGAATAACACCAGGTCAATCATTAGTTATGTATATAGATGACATAGTTGTAGGTGGAGGAAAAATAAAACTATTTTAGTTTATAAATTAAATTTGTAATAAAAGTGACATTTTATCACAAAATTTTACAAAATAATTGTATAAAAAAATCTAGTTTGATATAATTAAACTAGATTTTTTGTATGCGCAATTTATAATTTACATAATTGGAAGGGAGATTATAAGATGGAAAATTGTATGGACAAAAAAGTAAGAGAAGAAACAAAAAAGATTTTATCCGAATTTAAACAGACTAAGGACAATTTAATAATGGTTCTTGAAGAAGTTCAAAAGAAATTTGGATATGTTCCAAAAGCTTCTCAATTAGAAATATCAGAATATTTAGGCATACCAGTTGCTGAAATTTATGGAGTAGTAACCTTTTATTCAAGATTTACTACAAAACCAAAAGGAAAATATAATGTTTCAGTATGTCTAGGAACTGCTTGCTTTGTAAAAGGTTCTAAAGAAATATTAGAAAGAGCAAAGCAAAAACTTGGATTAGAAGAAGGAGAAACAAGCAAAGATGGAAAATTCTCTTTAGATTCAACCAGATGTGTTGGTGCTTGCGGACTAGCCCCAGTTTTTACTGTAAACAATGAGGTTTATGGAAAAGCTACTGTAAAGAAATTTGATGAAGTAATTGATGAATACATGAAGAAAGATTAGAAATAGGAAGGAGGATTTCTTAATGAAAACTATAGAAGAACTACATAAAATAGGAGAAGAAAAAAGAAAAGAACTTGAATTAAGAGTAAACACCTCTGCTGATACTAGAGAAAAACATATTTTAGTATGTCATGGAACAGGTTGTACATCATCTAAATCACCAGAGATACTAGATAATTTTAACAAAATTATAAAAAAGAAGAAATTAAAAAATGTAAGAGTAATTATGACTGGATGTTTTGGACTTTGCTCAAAAGGACCAATTGTTATCATTAGACCAGATGATACATTTTATTCAATGGTAAAGCCTGAAGATTGTGAGGAAATAATTGATACACATATAATTGGAGGCAAAAAAGTTGAACGATTACTTTGCAAAGATGTTACCGGAAAGATGGTTGATAAATTAGATGACCTAGACTTTTATAAAAAGCAAAAAAGAATTGCTTTAAAAAATTGTGGAGTAATAAATCCAGAAGACATTGATGAATATATAGCTTTTGATGGATATAAAGCCTTGGAAAAAGTATTAAAAGAAATGTCACAAGATGAAGTTATTAAGGAAGTTTCTGATTCAGGACTAAGAGGCCGTGGAGGAGCAGGTTTCCCAACAGGAAAAAAATGGGCATTTGTTAAAGTTGAAGAAAATAAACAAAAATACATTGTATGTAATGCAGATGAAGGAGACCCAGGAGCTTTTATGGATAGAAGTATTCTAGAAGGTGACCCACATTCTGTCTTAGAAGCAATGACAATAGCAGGATATGCTTGTGGAGCAGATAAAGGCTTTATATATGTAAGAGCAGAATATCCAATTGCCGTACATAGATTACAAGTTGCAATAAAACAAGCAAGAAATTATGGATTACTTGGAAAAAATATTTTAGGAACTAAGTTTAATTTTGATATAGAAATAAGACTTGGAGCAGGAGCATTTGTTTGTGGTGAAGAAACAGCTCTATTAGAGTCAATAGAAGGAAAACGCGGACAGCCAAGATTAAAACCACCATATCCAGCTCATAGTGGTCTTTGGGGATGTCCAACACTTATAAATAATGTTGAAACTTATGCTAATATAACAAGAATAATTTTAAATGGTGCAAAATGGTATTCATCTATTGGAACAGAAACATCAAAAGGAACTAAAGTATTTGCTTTAGGCGGAGATGTAAATAATGTTGGATTAGTTGAAGTACCAATGGGAACTACTTTAAGGGAAATAGTATTTGATATTGGTGGTGGCATTCCTAATGGAAGAAAGTTTAAAGCAGCTCAAACTGGAGGACCTTCTGGTGGATGTATTCCAGAAGAACATTTAGACACACCAATAGATTATGAATCACTATCTAAAATTGATTCAATGATGGGCTCAGGTGGACTTATAGTAATGGATGATAGTAAATGTATGGTTAATATTGCTAAGTTCTATTTGGAGTTTACTGTAAGCGAATCTTGCGGAAAATGTACACCTTGTAGAATTGGAACAAAAAGAATGCTTGAAATATTGCAAAAGATTTGCAGTGGCAAAGGCGAAGAAAAGGATTTAGTTAATCTAAAAAATCTTGCAATTGGAATCAAACAAGCATCTGTATGTGGACTTGGTCAAACTGCACCAAACCCAGTTTTAAGTACAATGAAATATTTTGAAGATGAATATAAAGAACATGTTATTGATAAAAATTGTAGAGCTAAAGAATGTAAAGAACTTGCAAAAATAGTAATTGATGAAAATAAATGCAAGGGATGTGACTTGTGCAAAAAAGTTTGTCCTGTATCTGCAATTAGCGGAGAAGTAGGAAAAGTTCATACAATAGACCAAAGCAAATGTATTAAATGTAGAACTTGTATGCAAAAATGTCCATTCAAGGCAATAGGATAGGAGGTAGCTAATGGAAAAGAAAATGATTCATTTAACTATTGATAATGTTAAAGTAGAAGTTCCTGAAGGAACAACAATTCTTGAGGCTGCAAGAAAAGTAAGTATTGACATACCAACACTATGTTTTCTAAAAGATATAAATGAAAATGGTGATTGTAGAATGTGTGTTGTAGAAGTTGAAGGAAGAAGAGGCTTAGCAACATCATGCATTCAAAAAGTAGAAGAAGGAATGGTTGTAAATACTCATACTCCTCAAGTAATGGAAGCAAGAAAAATGGTTCTTGATTTAACATTATCAAATCACCATAGAGATTGCTTAACTTGTATTAGGTCAGGAAATTGCGAGCTTCAAGCTTTAGCAATTAAATACAATGTTCAAGATGTAAAATATGATGGAGAAAAAGTAAATCATGAAATAGATGATAAATCACCATCATTAGTTAGAGATTTTAAGAAATGTATTCTTTGCAGAAGATGTGTTAGTACTTGTAAGAAAGTTCAAGATATTGGTGCAATAGACTGTACAGGAAGAGGATTTGAATCATGCATATCAACAGTAGATAATATTTCTTTAAAAGATTCTAACTGCGTATATTGTGGACAATGTATCGAATCATGTCCTACAGGGGCGCTTCACGAAAAAGTTGATATAGATAAAGTATGGGATAAAATTTATGATCCAGATACAATAACAATAGCACAAACTGCACCAGCTGTAAGAGCAGGATTAAGTGAAGAATTTGAAACACCAATTGGAGAAAACTCAGAAGGAAAAATGGTAACAGCTTTAAAAAGAATAGGATTTGATAAAGTATTTGATACAAATACAGGCGCTGATTTTACTATTATGGAAGAAGCAAATGAATTTGTTGATAGAGTTAAGAAAAATGGAACACTTCCAATGATTACTTCATGCTGTCCAGCATGGGTAAGATTTGCAGAAAAGAATTTTCCAGATCAACTTTCTCATTTATCAAGTTGTAAATCACCACATCAAATGTTTGGCGCAGTAATAAAATCATACTATGCTAAAAAGTTTAATATAGCCCCTAAAAAGATATTCCTTGTTTCTGTTATGCCTTGTGTTGCTAAAAAATATGAAGCTACAAGACCAGAAATGGAAGAAGACGGAATAAGAGATGTTGATTGCGTTATTACAACTAGAGAGTTAGCTAGAATGATTAAACAAAAAGACTTAGATTTCAATTCATTAGAAGATTCAAAATTTGATGACCCAATGGGAGAAGCAACAGGAGCAGGTGCTATATTTGGTACAACTGGTGGTGTTATGGAAGCTGCATTAAGAACAGCTGCTGACATATTAGAAGGAACTGATTTAAAAGAAATAGAGTATAAACAAATAAGAGGAGAAAAAGGAATAAAAGAAGCGGACTTAAATATAGCTGGAAAAGAGCTAAAAATTGCTGTTGTATCAGGTTTAAAAAATGCTAGAAAAGTAATGAATGAAGTTAAAGAGGGAAAATCTGAGTATAACTTCATAGAAATAATGGCTTGCCCAGGAGGATGTGTAATGGGTGGAGGTCAACCTATTAAGTCATCTAAAGTACGTAGTACAACAGATGTAAGAAAATTAAGAGCCAATACTTTATATAGTATTGATAAAAAATTACCTATTAGAAAATCACATCAAAATCCTGCATTAATTAAAATTTATAAAGAATTTTTCAAAAGTCCAGGAAGTGAAAAAGCTCATAAATATTTACATACGAATTACAACAAACAGGAAAAATATAATTTAGACTAAATTTTTAAGTCATTTCGTTGTCATTTATAAAGTATATAATTAAAATTAAATAAATATAGTTATTTTCTAAAGTATTGTTGTAGCTCCAGAGTGATTCTCTTGGTAACAGTCAAGGAATTTTCAAAAATAACTATATTTATAAACTAGTTATTTATAAATGTGGTGAAGAAGGGACTAAAAAATGAAGATAATAAAATATGTATTGGTTAGTTTTATAGTAGTAGTTTTAATTATAGTAAGTTATATTGTAATTAAAGGAAACACAATGTACCAGCAAGCAATAAAAGATAAATCTATTGAGAAAGTGGTCAATGAATTGAGAGAAAGTAGTGATTACACTAGATTAAATGAGATTCCGAAAACTTATAGAGATGCTGTAATTGCTGTAGAAGACCATAGATTCTATAATCATGGAGGAGTTGATCCAATCTCAATAGGTAGAGCTATTATTGTAGATATTAAAGAAATGAGTTTGGTTGAAGGTGGTAGTACGCTAACTCAACAGTTATGTAAAAATTTATATTTCACTCAAGAAAAAAGATTTGATAGAAAAATTGCTGAAATGTTTATGGCTTGGGATTTTGAAAAGAAATATAATAAAGATGAAATTCTTGAACTTTATATAAATAACAGTTACTTTGGTTCTGGATATTATGGAATAAAACAGGCTTCAAATGGTTATTTTAATAAAGAACCAAAAGATTTAAATGAATATGAGTGTACAATTCTTGCCGGTATACCCAATGCACCATCTGTTTATTCTTTAGACAATGACAATGGGCTAGCTAGAGAAAGACAAAAACAAGTAATAGATTGTATGGTTGAATTTAATTATATATCCGAGAATGAAGCTAATTTAATATATAATTACTAACAATGTTTTAGCAAAATATAATTCTAAAAAATAACGCGATGCAAAATCACTAAGGTTATAGGAACCTAAACCTAAATAAAACTTAAGGAAATAAAAAAATGGATGAAAAAGAAAATGAAATTTTAGGAGCATTAGATGTAATAAAACATAGGGACATTAATGAACCAAGTCAAGAAGATGATGATTTTTCTTTTGAAGAAGAAAAAGAGGAAAGTTTATATCCTGAACAATTAGGAGATACTTCATTAGAAAGAGCTTTCATTGGCCTTTTATTAAATGAAATTAAAGCTATTTCAGTATATAATTTTTTATATGATGAATGTTATTTTGCAGATGAAGAAATGCTTAACATATACAAAAAAATATTATTTACAGATGGAGAAAAGTATGCACCAATTAAAGCCAAAGAAGGTTTTAATTTTGCCAAAGAAACAAATGAACTTTATAATCTAAAAAATGAAGTCAAAGATGAATATTACAATTCAGACCTTAAAATTGATGATGTATACAATAGATTAAAAAAATTATTTATACTAAGAAAAAGCTATCTAGAAATACCAGTTAAGGAAATACAACCTAAAATAGCAGATATTTTAAATTACGAGTTATATGATATGATGACTGCAGAAGATGTAAAAAATACAGTAGACCAAGTTACATCAACAGAAAAATTTAAAAGAGCAGTACTAAATAGTGGACTTACTGATTTTTTAGTAAAAGGAGACAATGTATTAACAAATGGTTTATCACTTCCTTTTCCAATACTTACAAAAGTATTTAAGGGAATAAGAAAAGGTGAAACATCAGCATTTTCAATGCCATCAAACTCTGGTAAGAGCAGATTTATGATTAACCTAGCTGCATATATTTCATTAGTACATCAGAAGAAGGTTTTAATAATTTCTAATGAAATGTCTGAAGAAAAAATGAAGTTATGTTTGATTACAACTATTTTAAATAATCCAGGAATACAAAAAATTCATGGATTAAATGTTAAGGTTTCAGAAAACGAACTTTTAGAGTTTAAGTTTAGACCAGACAATACAAATGATGTACAAGTAGATGAAAATGGTTATGTAATGAAGAATGAAGGAGAAAATCAGGAAGCATTTGCAAGCAGATTATTAAAAGTTTCTAGTCAATTTAAAATGGTTGCTCAGATTACAAACTGGTATAATGAAAATTGTAAAAATTCAATATATTTCATAGATATAACAGACCATACAAATGAAGAACTTAAAAAAGTTATAATGAACTATTATTACAAGGAAAAAATTGAATATGTCTTCTATGATACTTTAAAGACTGATATAGATAATATAGGAAATGGGGAAGAGTTAAAGAAAACAGCTACAATACTTTCTAATTTAGCACAAAACTTTAATATGTTTATTGGTTCAACACTTCAACTTGCAGAAACATCAACTGATCCGATAAATTTAAGTGTAAATGATATGGCTGTTAGTAGAACTGTAAAGGAAGTTTTAGATACATTGTGCTTATTTAAACAAATTCATACAGATAATTTACAAAATTATCAATATTCTTTAAATGAAACAGATGAACAAGTCTTTGAATTAGAAAAGTTCAAAGACCCAGATGTTAGATACTATTCATGTGTAGTTGATAAAAATAGAGCAGGTGCAAAACCAAAATTATTATTTAGATTAAATCTAGCTTATAATAGTTGGGTAGAACTTGGATATTTAAGACTAAAATCAGATACAGCAGAAAGGTCTAATTAAAAAAATTTAATTTTATTACATTCTTCAATATTTTTAGTATTAAAATTATAAAAATAGTTAAACTAAAAATATTGGAGGATTATTTATGTTTGTACCAGACGCAATTTATTTTGAAAAAGATATTGATAAATACAAACTGGGAAAAGAATTGCTAGAAAAATACAAAGATGTTCCTAGGTTTCAAATAGAAAACCACAATAATATTGAAGAAATGAGAAAAAAATCTAACAAGGAATTTCCTAAGATGAAAAGAAACTTAATTATTGGAACAAGAAAAACACATAAATTTGTAGAAAATCATAAGGTATCAGATTTTCTAGTTCCATATACCTCATCTGGTTGTATTGCATCATGTCTATATTGTTATCTAGTTTGTAATTATAATAAATGTGCTTATTTAAGATTATTTGTAAATAGGGAAGAAATGCTTGATAAAATAATTAAGACATCAGAAAAATCTGATAAACAACTTACATTTGAAATTGGTAGTAATAGTGATTTAATTTTAGAAAATACAATTACAAATAACTTAGTATGGACAATAGAGAATTTTAAAGACTCAAATAAAGGAATCTTAACTTTTCCGACAAAATTTGACATGGTAGATCCAATCTTGTCATTAAATCATAAAGGAAAAATAATACCAAGAGTTAGCGTTAATCCTGAAGAAATAATAAATAAAGTTGAGTTTGGAACATCAAGACTAAATGGAAGAATAGAAGCTATAAACAAATTAAAAGAAGCAGGATATAACGTTGGAATTTTAATTGCTCCCGTTATATTTTTAGATAATTGGAAAGAATTATATCTAGATTTAATAAAAAAATTAGAAAGTAGTTTATCGGAAAAAGTAAAGAAGGATGTATTTTTTGAAATAATATTTATGACTTATAGTTATATTCATACAAAAATAAATGAAGAAGCTTTTCCAAATGCAATAAACCTATACGATAAAAGTATCATGACAGGAAGGGGAAAGGGAAAGTATTGGTATAAAAATAACATCAGAGAAGAAGGAAAATTATTTTTTAGAGAAAATTTAAAAAAGTATTTTCCTAATAATAAAATTATTTATATTGTGTAATATATACATTGATATAGTGTAAGATATATTGACTTTTATGTCAACATGGTATAAAATATCGTTGTCTAATAATCATTAATACCATAAAGTAAATTCACTTAGGTAGAACTAATAAGAAAGGAGAGACTTTTTAGGTAAAACAAAGAAAGAGAGGAGCAGAAATAAAAGCTTTCTATGGAAGAAGAATGCAAAATTCAAAAATTAAGACATTAAATGAAGGGAGTGAAATTTTTTGAATTTTGACCTTGTTTCTAAGTGTGCACCAAAAGAGTTCTTATGTCCATATTGTGGAAACTGGCATCCGTGGACAGGCAACAGATTAAATCAGCATTATATATGGCAATATGATAGGTCACGTAATGTTGAAAAATGTCCCAATGTTGCTCAATCGAATGCTTATTTTTGGATGGAAGAAACAGACAAAAAAATAGTAATTTCTATTAAATCTCCATGTGATAGGATTTCTTCTTATGATAGTATAACCAAAGAAACTCCTATGAGGGAATTTATCGAAGATGAAAAAGAGCCGATTGTATACATTTATTTCACATTCACAGCAGCTATGGAAATAAATGATGCAAGATGTAGTTATTGTAGAAGCTACAGTTCAAAAGCATGCCAATATCGTAAAATGGGAACTGATTATAGAAGAATATTTCCTGTTAAATTAGGATTCAAATTTTCAGAAGAAGATTATAAAAAGTATTCAGATGTTGGAAAAGCAGGAAAATTTGTAGAAAGTCAATCGGCGTTACTTGAAAGGACAAAGAAAGCTCTTGAAGGCAAAAATGAGGACATTAAATCTCTTGAGAAAAAGTCAGATAAAGCTGAAAAACGAGTAAAAGAATTAGAGAGCTTAGTTAATTCTTTAAAAGTTCAAGATGGAGAAAAGGATGAGAAAATTAAAAATCTTCAATCTGAGCTTGTTATAGCAAAGTCTGATTTGAATGAGGCCCAAGCTGAACTTCAGCAAATTAAAGATCAAATACATCAACAAGAGGAGGCTATTAAAATGGCTGAAACCAACAACAAACTCTCTGGCGTTTGGAAGCAACTCTATGAGCATGCTCCTAAGGAAAATGTCGATATTGCTAAGGCTTATTTTGAAAAATATAAGCCGACAATTAAGTGGGCTGTTCCGATTTTGGGGCTTTGCGCTGCCAGCTGGATTTTGACCAACAAAAACTCCCCGGTGAACATAAGCAACATCAACTCTGTTTGCAAAGACAAGCTCGGCTTTGAGATGGAAGCTCTGAAAGACAGGAAGACCCTGAACAAACTCAAAGCTACTGGAACCTCTTTGGCTCTTGCTTTTGCTACAAACAAACTGGTCAACAAGATCTTCACCAACCCTGCTGACATTTCTGCGGAGGATGTTGAGGAGGGCCTTGAGAAGCTGGACAAGGATAAGGAAAAGAAGAGCTGGATCAACCCTTTGATTAACTCCTATCTCCCGGCGGCGCTTTCCGTTATCACTGTTTACCTTATGGTGGTAAAACCCGAGTGGTTTGAAAACTTCAAGGAAAAGGCTTCAGGCTTTGTATGTAACGCCTTTGGTGGTTTTGCGGATACCATTTCGGTCTACTTCGATATGGCCAAGCTTTACATGTCTGATAAGCTGAACATCGACCTGGATGATGATAAGGTGAAGCAGAATGCGGTGCGTTTTGCTTGCTTGGCCTTGATTGTTGTCGCTGGTATCTGGATCTATGGCAAGAAAGTTCTTGGTAAGAAGGCTGCGGATGAACCTGATGAAGAGGAAGGTACGGAAGATTCCGGTAAACAGGATGATTTGAGTGGGCTCAAGGTCTTTATGGCTCAGCTCCTCGACATCTTGAAGAAGATGCTTCCGTCCGCTTTTACTGTTGCCACGGCTTATCTCGTTTCCAAGAACATCATGAAAAATGATGAAATGGTGAACGATGTTGAGCTTAATCCTGACTGCACTGACGGTGATAAAACCGATGTTCATGAGGAAAGCGTAAGCGAACCGAATGATACCACGCTGGCGCCTAAAGACGTGCCTGATAAAGGCACTACTGAAGGTACTTCATCTGAGCAGGAAGCCCAGGAGCCTAAGCCCAAGAAGAAGACCACTACCAGGCGTACCAAAAAGCCTATGACCACCGAGTAAGCATTTACAGTTGGAGAATAAAGTCTAATCCTTTTATTGCCCCTCTTAAGAACATTTCTTAAGAGGGGCTTTTTTTGTACTATATAATTAGCTTTTATTCTTTTTCTTATTATAAATATTTTTTTAATGTCTCAACACTATCTTCTTGCATAACTACAAAATCTTGAAGAATACTTTTTACATCAGGAGCAATATCATTTTCTTTTTGATTTATTAAACGCCTTCCTTCAATGATACCCATATTAGTTCCTTGCATTAGAAGTTCTGATAATTTTGAAGTTGTATCATCATTTATTGTTTTCATTTGAACACCATACCATGTCATCATTTTGTTCATTGCATTTGTTTCATGTGGTTCTTTATCACTATAATTATCATAAACTTCATTTACTCTTCTTGAAATGTCCTTATACTTATTATATTCAGTATCTAAAACATTTTTAAAATCCGGATCAGTAACTTTTTCAGAAACAATATTTATTGCATCCATACCCATTGTAGCACCTTTGTTGATTTCATCTAATACATTTAAATTTTGATTATCCATTTTTATTCCTCTACAATATGCTTAAAAACTTTTAAATTTATAAACATAATCTTTCTTTAAAATATTATAATAATATTATTAGCTAAAAAATTAAAAATATTTAAAAAATTCATACTATTTTAGCATCATTATTTATAAATTTTAATTGGTCTTATAAAAATCAAAGTAATTATTTACAATTATTTTCTACTTTGATATACTTTAATTATAAAAAATGAAATGTGAAATAAGCTAAATACATTAAAAATAAATTTAAAAAAGAAGGAAGTAAAGTTATGAATAATTTAATTTTGAGAGATTTAAATTATGGAGTTTATGTAATCGGATGTAAGGATGAACATAGAAATGTTGGATGTATAGCTAATAGTGTTATGCAAATTACTTCAAATCCAGCTACAATTGCAATTAGTATAAATCACGAAAATTATACCAATGAATGTATAAAAAAATCTAATAAGTTTTCAATATCAATTTTAAACGAGGAAAGTAATAGTGAAATAATAGGAGTTTTTGGATTTTCAAGCAGTCGAGACACAGATAAATTTAAGAATTTTGAACACGAAGAAATTGATAATCTTCCTGTTATAAGTGATAGCAATGGTTATATAACTTGTGAGGTAGTAGGAACATTAGAGACAGAAACTCATACAATCTTTTTAGGTAAGATAATTTCGTGTGAAAAAACAATGGAAAAAGTGCCAATGACTTATAAATTTTATCATGAAGTTTTAAAGGGAAATAGTCCTAAAAAAGCGCCAACATACATTCCTGATATTGAAAAAGAAATAAAAGGTAGTAGGTGGAAATGTACTATATGTGGCTATGTTTATGAAGGCGATGAACTACCACTTGATTTCAAATGTCCATTATGTGGAGCACCAAAAGAGGTATTTGTTAAAGTTGAGTAATATTATATTGGAGGAATATTTAAATGAATAAAGAACAAGTATTTGATTTATTGAAAGAATTAAATTTTCCAAAAGATGAATTCTATGTTTTATCAGGAGCTTCTTTAGTTATAAGAGGAATTAGAGAAAAATGCTCTGATTTAGATTTATGTATATCAGAAGATTTATTTAATGAAATAAAGGATAAATACAAACTAACTGAAGAAAAGAAAAATATGCATGGATTTTATAAGATTAGTGATAATATAGAAGTAGTTGTTGATAAAAAAGAAGCTTTTAATAAAGAAGAATATAATCCATATAATTTGGAAGATTTACATACTATATTAGAATTTAAGATAAAAAGAAATTATCCAAAGGATCAAGCTGATATAGAAAATATAAATAAGTATCTAAATAATAAGTAGTACATAAAAAGAACCTAAATTGTTAAAACTTTTTTTCCTAACAATTTAAGTTCTTTTTTATATGATATTTTAAACTCTAAGCATACTAAACCAATCCGTAAATATTTTTCTAGTCATTGTTCCAATGCCATATTTTTCAATATCTTCATTTGCAATTAAATCAACAGTTGCAAGAATTTTTCCATCAGATGTAAATGTTACTTCTCCAATTTTTTGCCCAGTTGTTATAGGAGCAGACACATTATTATAAATTTCTACAGTCTGCTCAATATTTTGAGAATTAGACTTAGGAAGTATTAAACCAAAATCTTCTTTAAATACCGCTTCAGTAGAATTTTTTAGACCCTTACCAACATTACACATCCCAACAACTTCATTTTTAGAAGCTAAGGCTTTATATTGATAATTGCTAAATCCATAATCCAGTAGTTTTCTTGCTTCTGCAAATCTTATAGCACTTGTTTCACCTTTCATAATAACAGCAATTAAAGATAAATCATTTCTAGTTGCAGATGCTGACAAGTTGAAAAGAGCAACAGAAGTAGACCCAGTTTTAAGTCCAGTACAGCCTTCATAATTTCTAACAAGTTTGTTTGTATTTACTAATTGAGATTTACCATCTCTTAAACTATCCATATAGATTGTAGTATATTTAGTTATAGCAGGATGTTTAGTTAAAAGTTCTCTTGACATTAGAGCAATATCATATGGTGATGTTAAATGCCCATCTTCATCAATACCATGGCAATTTTTAAATGTTGTATCATTCATTCCTAAAGCTTTAGCTTTTTCATTCATTTTCATTACAAAAGCTTCTTCTGATCCTTCCAAAAATTCAGCCATAGCGACAGTACAGTCATTTGCGGATACTACACAAATTGCCTTTAGCATTTCATCTACTGTAAGTTCCTCACGAGTATCAAGCCATATCTGAGAACCTCCCATGGAATTTGCATTTTCACTACAAGGAACTTTATCCGTTAAAGCTATTTTTCCAGAATCTAATGCTTCCATAATAAGAAGTATTGTCATAACTTTTGTAACAGAAGCAGGTCTTAATTTTTCGTGCATATTATAATCATACAAAACTGTACCTGAATTTTGTTCAATTAAAACAGCTCCTCCACAAGTTAATTTTAATGGATTATCTTGAACTGGAGCATTAGTTTGAACTACAACATTATTTAAATTAGATGAGCTTTCTTCAGTTATATTTGTAGAATTTGAAACTTCATTTACAGCATTAAGAACATTTGCATTTACTTCATTAGTTATGTTAGTAGAATTCGAAACGGTATTTTGAGAACTATAACCAACAAGATTTGATGAAGCAGGTGCCCATACTGGAACTGTACTATTTGCATAACAAACAAAAATACTTGAAAAAATAATAATTAAGACTATATTTATTATAAGAAATTTTCCTTTCATAATATCCCTCCAATTATTAAATAGTATGTCTTTTTCTTCTAAATATGATAAATAATTTATAAATTGATTATTAGCAATATTTATTATATAATGACAAAAATAGTATTAAGGAGGTTTATATGTGTTCTAATACGATTGTTTACTTAATTCGTCATTCAAGAAAAATTAATTATAATATGGTTAATCATGAAAACAACGAAGAGAACTATCAAATAAAAAGGGAAAAAACAATATTAAGCGTTGATGGGGAAGAAAGAGCAAAAATCTTAAGCATGCAAGAAGAATTTAAAAATGTTGAGGTAATTTATTCAAGTAATCATTCAAGAGCAATTCAGACTGCTAAGTATCTTGCAGAAAAAAGAAATTTAGTTATAAATATTGATAGTAGATTTAATGAAAGAAAATCACGGAATAAAAGCTAATGAAGATATTATAATCAAGCAATATCTTGATGAAAATATAAAAAATAAAGATGGTGAAAACAGAAAAGAAGTTACTAAAAGAATGCTTGATGGTTTTTATGATATTGTAAATAAGAATAAAGGAAAAGAAATTGCTATATTTACGCATGCAGCTGCTATGAAGTTTTTACTTATGTGTTGGTGTAGGTTAGAAAGTATAAAAGAAGATAAACATATAACTTTAAGTTTTAACAATAAAATTATTGTTGATAAAATATTTGACGCTCCAGAAACTTTTAAAATTACCTTAGATGAAAATAATCAAATAAAAAATATTGAATATATAGAATTTAGTGATCTAAAATAAAAGTCCTTAGAAAAATGTGATTACATTTATAAAAAGTCGTTTACTTTTTGTGAAAAATATATTGAATTACTTAAAATATATATGTTTACTGGAGGAATGCCTGAAGCAGTTAATTCTTATATAGAAAATAAAGATTTAAATGAAGTATGGCTGAACAATATGTATTGTGCCAACTAAAACAATGTACTGATTTAGAAATATTTTACTGGTCATCTGACACTGGAACATCAGAAATAGATTTTATAACCAGAATAGATGATAAAAATGTTCCAATTGAAGTAAAAGCAAGTACAAATTTACAAGCCAAAAGTTTGAAAACATTTATTCAGAAATATAATTCAAAAATAAATATTAGAACATCAATGTCTAATTTCAAAGAAGAGGAAAATATAATAAATGTACCTCTATACTCAATAGGAAATATTAAAAGTATAATAAAATAATTTTAAAAGGTAACAACTAGACTTTAACAATTCTAGCTGTTACTTTTTCATTTTCACTATCCATATATATTTTAATTGTTGAACCAGTATTATTAGTAAACTTTAAATCTAATACTCCAAAAGATACAGAAGCATCTTTTCCTTCTTCAACATAAGCTACTTGTTTTTTGTGTGGGTGTCTTTCTGTTACTTCAATTCCAGGCGTATTTAAACAAGCGTTATAAAGTGTAGTGCTAACTTGACAATTACCTCCTCCAAAATCTTTGGTAAGTTCTGTATCAACTAATACATCTGCTTGCTTATAGCCCTTATCTTCAGTTGGCTCTCCAATAATATCATTAAAAGAAAAACTTTCACCATTTTTTAATGTAGTACCATTTATTGTATTGCATGATAATCTTATATTTTCTAATCTATTTTCATCTCCAGCAAGATTGGTAGAGAAATTTGAAAGTTCTACTTCTTGTCTTGGTTCTGCAGTTTCATTTAGAGATGATTTACTGGTATTTTCTATTGAATTTATTATTTCACTTTGCTTATTTTGTTCACTTACATTTTTATTGTTATTTTTTGAAAATAAAAAAACAACTGGAACAGCAAAAAGTACAAGAGGTACAAATATAAAAGATTTTGTTTTATTTTTCATAAAAATCCTTTCTACAATTATTAAGTAATAAAAGATAATTTTTTAATTTCTTCAAAATATAATCATATAACAATTATTTTTTCATAAATACAAAAATATATACAATATTGAATCTTATTTTTATTTACAATACATTTTAATTATTCAAAACTAAAACAAAAAATATCCAAGACCTAACTTCTTAGAATATTTTCGCTAGTTGAAAAACCTTGATAGTGTAAGTTTAGAAATTTGTAAAAAAACTTATCGACACGAACTTATGCGGATTTCAAGGTGAAGTTTTGGTAAAAAAA
>CANRBH010000015.1 GCA_947628825.1 uncultured Clostridia bacterium
TATATCATGAAGGGAGTTTTGTCTATTACAAAGCTAAAGCCCTTGTTACTACCGGCATAGCCGGAAGGTTATTTACACATAAAATACAAGAAGTTATCAATTAACTTCTTGTATTCTACAACTATAATTCAATTTCTATAATTAGATTGCCTTTTATATATTTTGCACTTATGCTTCCTCCATTAAGTTCTACTAATTGCTTTGCAATAGATAAGCCTATTCCTGTTGATTTCTTAGCATTTTCTACTGTATAATATCTATCAAATATTTTTTGCACAGTGGTTGCATCTAAAGTTTTTGCTTTATTTGAAAAAGTTATCTTTCCATTATCATCAAGTACCACTTTAAAATTACCATTACTATACTTTACTATGTTAGATAATATATTTTCAAAAACTCTAGTCATAGAATTTCTGTCTACATTTCTATATATTTTGTTTTTTGTAATTTCTATCTTTGGAGTTATATCATTCTTTTTTAATACAGCATAATTACTTGCAAGTGTTTCTTCTAGTAACTCATTGATTAAACATTTTTCTTTATTTATCTGTGTTCCAATATCCATTGTTTTTGAAAAGTCAAATAACTGCTCTGTTAATTGTGTAAGTTCATTTGTTTTATTTTCTACTATCTTTAAATAATTTTGTTGTTTTTCTAAATTATTGCTTTCTTTAATTAAATCAACATATCCACTTATTGCAGTTAAAGGAGTTCTCATATCATGTGAAATATTAGTTATCAGTTTCTTCAGTTCTTGATTTCCATTTTCATATAGCAATCTCTGTTTTCTTAAGTTTTTAAGTTCATCATTTAATTCATTAGTTAAGCTTTCGATATCTTTATCTGATGAAGATATCATAATTAAGTTGTTCGTATCTGTTTTTAAAATATTTTTTACTGATTGCTTTATCTCTCTAATAGATTTTTTCATAAAAAATATTTTAAGTAATAATGCTAAACAGATTATAAAAAGGATTATACATATAATAGTAATCAAGGTTTCCTCCTATTTTAATTCCTTTGACTTAAATAAATATACACCAATGACATTTACAATTATTATAAGCGTAATAGAGTATTTTGGATATGCGTTTAAATTATCTGTATTACCAAATGCCAATTCAAATGATTGTCCTTGTGGAATAAAGTAATAAACATTTTTTGCAAGTTTTACTACATCATCTCCCGGATAATTAGAATTTAATTCTTGATTAACAATAGTTTCTTCTTCATTTTCCCAATATGTGTTTGTTATATATTTTTGTGCATAAGCTATATACTGCAAATTTAATGCTGTTACGAACATTATAATATACACTATTACACCAATTATAGTTGAAACAGTTATTTCTGAAAACATCATCGTTACTAAATTAAAAATAGAACAATATGATATTATAACTAATGTTGTGTCTAAAATTGTTTGTATAATATCTGAATAATTCATTTGAATTTCTCCATATAATGGAGTTCCTATTGCAAAAATAATTATATAATATATTAGCTGAAAAAATAAACATGTAACTATACTAATAATATTATTAGATAAGTATATATTTATTCTTTTATGTCCTACAATTATTTTATTTCTAATGATTCCTTCTGAATGTTCCCTTCCTATAAACAAGCTTATAAATAATGAAATAAAAAGTCCTTCATAATAGATAAATTCATTGAAAAGGTTTTCTAATTTAAGTCCATTTGCAGAATACCTCATCAGAGCAAATATTGATAGTGCTATTGTAATTACAATAAATATCCAGAAAATTTTATCCTTCCTTAGTCTGTAAAATCCTGCTTTTAGTAGTTTATACATTTTCATCACCTCCGACTAAGTTAATAAAGTAATTTTCAAGTGATTCTTCTTTTTCATGAAATTCAGAGATGATACAATTTCTTTTAGAAAGTTCTACTATAAAATCAGTTATATTTATGTCATTATATATATTTATAAGATTTTCTGACATAACTTCATACTGCATATTTTTTTCTTCTAAATATTTAACACATTCTTTTATATTATTTACTTTTATTTCAATTTTCTTTTTGTATTTTTCTTGTAGTTCTTTACTGCTTATTTCTTTTATTATTTTTCCTTTTTCTACAAAACCATAATGTGTTGCAATTTTTGATAATTCATCTAAATAATGACTTGATATAAAAAATGTTATTCCTTTTTCCCTATTTAATTTTAGTATAAGTTCCCTTAATTCAATAATTCCTTCTGGATCTAAACCATTTATTGGCTCATCTAGAATAAGTATATCTGGACCTCCTACTAATGCAATTGCTATACCTAATCTTTGTTTCATTCCTAAAGAAAAAGTTTTTGCCTTTTTATCTCCTACATTTGAAAGTCCAACAATATATAATATTTCTTTAATAGTATTATTTAATGGTAATCCCATAGTTTTGTATTGTAAAATCATGTTTTCTTCTGCATTCATATCAAGATGAATAGATGGCTTTTCTATAATTGCTCCTATTCTTTTTCTTGAACTTAAAATATTTTTATCAGTGTTTTTTATTCCATAAATGCAATAAGTTCCTTTGCTTGGCTTTTGTAATCCACAAATTATTCTAATAGCTGTGGTTTTACCCGCACCATTTCTTCCTATCAGTCCATAAATTGCACCTTTTTCTATATGGATATTAAAATCATCTAATGCTTTAAATTTTTTATATCTTTTCTCAAGATTATGTGTTTCAATAATATATTCCATAACCTCCTCCCTTCTATATATACTTTACTATTTAATAGTTAAGAAATCGGTTAAGAAAGTGTTAAGAATTAGTTAAGATTTTTTATTCTAAAAAATTCATCATTAAAAACATTAAATAAAAGTTATGCTATGTTTTCAATTGCACATTTTAAATCCTATACCCCATACAGATTCAATATATTCCTCATCTGTTATATTTCTAATTTTTCTTCTAATATTACTTATATGAACTTTTAATGAATTCTCATCACAGTCTAATGTATAATCACTTATAAGCTCTAATAATCTAGACTTAGTTACTACTTGTTCTGCGTTTAATAATAATTGTTTAAGTATTGCATACTCTGTTTTAGTTAAAGAAATTGATTTATTTTTTATATATACTGTATGCTTGTCCTCATCTAGAATCATATCTTTATATTCTAGTTTCTTATTAACATTTTTACTTATTCTAAGTTGAACTTTTATTCTAGCTAGTAATTCATCTTTATTAAAAGGTTTTGTTAGATAATCATTAGCTCCATTTAATAATGCTTGAACTTTAGAATCCATAGATACTTTAGCACTTATAACTATGATTGGAATGTCCTTTACTCTTTTTATTACTTCCTCTCCATTTAATCCCGGAAGCATTAAATCTAATAAAACTAAATCTACTTTTTCTTTATCTAAAACTCTTAAAGCTTCTGTTCCTGAATAACTATCTATAACAGTATATTTTTCATTTTCTAAAATTTCTTTTATTAGATTATGGATATACATATCATCTTCTACTATCAGAATTGATTTCACTATAGATACAGTCCTTTCTTATTTGTTCATTTTAGTCACTTAATTTTACTACTACAGTTCCATTTATTATTTTTATGCTATCTTTATCTGGATAATATTTCATTGTTTTGTATTCATCCGTTTCAAATATATCTTTGCTTACTCTTTCGTTTGTTAATATAACATTTGCTCCAAGATATTCATATAAAACTTTTCTCCAACTGTCTAAATTTCCCCACCAAATAGTTGAAGTGTCTGAAATAAATCCCCATGACCTATCAAATATTCTTCTAGCTTCAGTATCTGTATTTTTTCTGTTTAAATAATCATTGCCTCCAAATCCTCCTAAAGGTAATACTGGCATATCTTCTGTATATCCATCTAGTTCTTCAATTCTAGTTAATATTCTTTCAGCAGTTAGTATTGTTTGATTTTGCATTGCTTTTATTGAAATATAAGATGCATTGTCTTGCCAAATATAAATCCAACATATTGATACTGTACAAATTATAGTTATCAATTTTAATACATTTGCCATTGTTCCCTTTTTCATACTTTCTAATATGCTAAAGAATATTGGAAATATGTAAATCATTGAACAAGCCATTAAGATATGGATATCTGTAGTTGTTGCTATTATTTCAATTACTCCAAAACATATTGGCAAAATAATTATAAAACATATAGCCGCTATTTTTCTCCATAGTTTGTTTTTTGCAATTATAGTTATACTTGCTATAATTGCACTTGTAAAAATTATTGCATAGAATATATTTGTTCCCCAAATTGTATTTGGTATCATTTTATCTGTGAAGAAATAGTTGAAAAAGCTTTGGTAACTTTCTGCAATATGTTCTGGTATAGTAAATATAGTTTTTAGTCCAATTGAGTCTGCTCCTCCATAACTACTTGCTTGAAATCCACAAAGTGCAAGTATAATGTGTGCAGTTACATAGAATAAAACTGTTCCTATTACAATCATTACTATACTTCTTAATAAAAATCTAAAAATTTCTTTAGCATCTTTTTTGTTTAAAATATCTAATATTACAGTTGCTATACACAAAACTAATGCTACTGATAGATATGTTTGATACATTGCAATTGAAAACATTAGTAGTAAACTACTTACTAATATCATATATTTTTTATCTTTATATTTTCTTAAAAGATATATTGATAATGTTGCTAAAAGCATTCCTAACATATACGCATCTGAGCAGTAGAAAAATGTTAGAGTTGCAGAAAAGTTAGGTGCAACAGCAAATATGATTGCTAATAAATATTTAAAATATTTATTTTTAATATTAAATATATCAATTACTAAGTTTACTGTTATTGCAAGAAATACACTACTAATTAAAGTTGCAAAAACTGGTGAAACTACATTTCCTTTTAAAAATTGTACACAAACTAGACCAAATCTTAAAAGCATTACTTCCCAGCCATTTGGATTATGATACATACTGTTTATTAACGTGTCTGGTCCTGTTATCATCAACGCATATAACTGAAAATGTACAATCATTGAAACAATTAAAGTAATAAAAAATATTTTCATTTTTTCTTTATTATAATGAAGCTTTATATCTTCTAAATCTTTTTGAAAGAAGTTTTTTATTTTTCCCATATTTTTACTCCTTTTTTATTTTTTTTCTTAAATAATTTTTCTATAATTTATTTTTACTTATTTTATCATATAATGGAAAAATAAGAAATTATTTATTAAAATAATTTCTTATTTTTCATTTTAGTCTACTAAAACTATTTCATTCTTTTTCAAACTTTTTTGTACATCTATGACTCTTTGATTTGATGAACCCTTCCATTTTAATGTTGGATCATGTAACTCATCAATATATTGTCCATCAACTAGTACATCTATGTATTTTAGTACTTCTTTATCTTTTAAATCTCTATCAAATTTAAATCCAGTCCATACCCATAAATTCTTTTCAGGATATTTTTGTTTAAATTCTTTTGCTAATTTAGTAGTTGCTTCAATATTGTCTGGATGCATTGGCTCTCCTCCTAAGATAGATAAGCCTTTTATATATTCTTTTGAACATAAATCCATTATACTATCTATTGTTTCTTGTGTAAATTCTTTACCGCCTTTGAAATCCCATGTTTCAGGATTAAAGCAATTTTTACAATGGAAAGCACATCCTTGCATAAATACTGAAACTCTAACTCCGTGGTCCATTTGATATATCCATTTTTCTAACTACATTGTATCTCATTTTACATCAGCTTCCTTATTATCTATATGTAATACTCTCTCTTTAATTTCTTGTGTTCTTCCTTTATTCCAGAAGTTTGTACCAATATAACCACATGTTCTTCTTGCAACATTTAATGTGTTATGATCTCTGTTACCACAGTTTGGACAATACCATTCTAGATTATCATCTATTAAAATTTCCCCACTATATCCACATTTTTGGCAATAATCTGATTTTGTATTAAGTTCTGCATACATTATATTATCATATATAAATCTCATAACTTCTAATACTACGTCAAGATTGTTTTGTAGATTTGGTGTTTCTATGTATGATATAGCTCCTCCTGGGCTTAATCTTTGGAATTCACTTTCAAGTTTTAATTTTGTGAATGCATCTATTTCTTCAAATACTGGCACATGGTATGAGTTAGTGATGTAATTCTTATCTGTTATTCCTTCTACTGTACCGAAACGTTCTTTTAAACATTTAGCAAATTTATAAGTTGTTGATTCAATAGGTGTTCCATAAACTGAGTAATCAATATCTTCTGCTTGTTTCCATTCTTTACAAGCATCATTAAGTTTTTGCATAATCTTAAGTCCGAATTCTTTTCCTTCTCCATTATCTGTATGAGAATGTCCTGTCATATATTTAACACATTCATATAAACCTGCGTATCCTAATGAAATTGTAGAATATCCATGATGTAATAATTCATGAATGCTCTCACCTGGTTTTAATCTTGCTAATGCACCATCTTGCCATAATATAGGTGCAACATCACTTAATGCATTGCTTAATCTCTTATGTCTTACTTGTAATGCTCTATGGCATAATTCTAATCTCTCATCAAGTATTTTCCAGAACTTATCCATATCTTTATCTGAAGAAAGTGCTACATCTGGTAAGTTTATTGTTACAACACCTTGATTAAATCTTCCATAGTATTTTCCTTTACCTTCAACATAGTTCTTAGCATGTGCAATGTTTCCAATAGACATTGTTCTATCAGGAGTTAAGAAGCTTCTGCATCCCATGCAAGGATAACATTCTCCATCTCCTTTTTCGTTTTTCTTTAAGTCTAACATTACTTTTTCTGAAATGTAGTCTGGAACCATTCTCTTTGCTGTACATTCTGCTGCAAGTTTTGTTAGATAGAAATATTCTCCATCTTCATTTATATTATCTTCCTCTAGAACATATAGAAGTTTTGGGAATGCTGGTGTAATATATACACCTTTTCTATTTTTGAATCCTAAAATTCTTTGTTTTAAGAATTCTTCAATAACTAAAGCTAATTCTTTCTTATATTCTTTTGTTTCATTCATATACATAAATACACTTAAGAAAGGTGCTTGTCCGTTAGTATTTGTCATTGAGTTTACTTGATAGTTAAATGTTTGTACTCCATCTTCAACTTCTTTTCTAGTATCTTCCCAAGCAAATTTATCACAATCTTCTTTGCTTAACTTTCTTCCTTCGTATTTCTTGTAATATTTTTCATAACTGCTTCTTACAAATGGTGCTAAGTGTGTAAGAGAAACTGTTGCTCCGCCATAGCTTGAAGATGTAACTGCCAAAATAATTTGAGTTGCTATTGTAGCAGCTGTTATAAATCTATGTGGCTTTTCTATCATTACTCCATTTATGATTGTTCCATTTTGCAACATATCATCAAGATTTATTAATTCGCAATTATGTAATGCATTTTGTGCAAAGTAATCTGCATCATGGAAATGTATAATTCCTTCATCATGAGCTTTAACTATGTCTGCTGGAAGTAAGAATCTTCTTGTTATATCAGTACTTGTAATTCCTGCTAAATAATCTCTTTGTGTTGTTACAACTTGTGCATTTTTATTTGAGTTCTCATTATTCCAGTATTCGTTTTCTCCTTCAATTAGTTCCTTTATTGTTTGGTCTGTTGTATTAGCTTTTCTAACTAATTCTCTTGTATATCTATATGTAATATATTTTTTCGCTAATTCATATTTATCAAATTCCATTAATTTTTGTTCTATAATGTCTTGTATATCTTCAACTAATATTCTTTTTTTATTTAAGTCTTCTATATATTGTATTATTTCTTTTATTTCCTCGTCAGTTGCTTTTTGTTTTCCTCTTACTTCAGCATTTGCTTTGCTTATTGCTACTTTAATTTTGTTTGGATCATAATCAACAATGTGTCCATCTCTTTTTACTATTCTCATAATTTTCTTCCTTTCTTTATATGTTTTTTCTTTTGAACTAAAAAAATTATAATAATAATATCAAAAAATAAAAAGGTGCTATTGCAACTTTTTAAAAAATGTAATAAAATTGTATTGGTGATGTAAATGATTAGTCCTTTTGAAGGCCTTTCTAACTTGCAACAAGCGAGATTGCTGGAAAAATTAGAAAGCCATATTTATGATTTTAATAAGGGTGAGGAGATACTTCCAAAATTAAAAAATACAAATATTTTATGTATTTTAATTGAAGGTCATGCAAAAATAGTAAACATAAACTACCTCGGAGAAGAAAGTTTAATTGAAGAATTACAAGAAAATTCTGTTTTTGGAACTAATATTTCTAGTATTGATAATATTGATTATCAAATTATTGCTTTAGATGATTGTAAAGTTCTTTTAATTGATTATAATAAGTTAGTTAATATAAAAAATACAAGTTATCCTTACTATAATATTTTTATTTTTAATTTATTTCAAATACTAAACACAAAATTTAAGGAAAACAATGATAGAATTCAAATACTTACTAAGAAAAATATCAGAGATAAATTGCTTGCGTTTTTTGAAAACGAGTACAGAAAAACTCGTTCTCAAAATATATATTTACCAAGTAATTTTAAAAACTTGGCAGATTATCTTTCAATAAATCGTTCTGCTATGTTTAGAGAAATTAAAGCTTTAAAAGAAGAAAACTTTATAAAAGTAAAAGGAAAGAAAATAACTTTGTTATATGTTCCTAATATATAACAAGAACCAGTATCTAATACTGGTTCTTTGCTTCAATTTATGACTTAAATCAATTAGTTCTTTTATATTTTTTTGAATTTTTGAAAATATATATTATCTAAAAAATCCATTTTCTATATCTTTTGAATTAACTACTCTTACTTTTATTTCCATATTTTTCTCCTCATATAATTATTTTTCTGTTAATAAATATCTAGCAATTTCAATTTCTTTATAAGGTTCTGTTTCTTGATTTATCTGTCCATATAATGCTAGTTTAATAATAGCTACATCAAATTCTCTATTTTCTTCTACAACAATTCCATAAATATTTCCTGGGATATCATCATTTATCTCTAAACTTTTAGGTTCTATTTCATTTCTACTTGCATCTTTTGTTAAAATATATCCAGTTTTATTTACTTCTTTGTTTTCTTCATTTACATATTTTTCATCAAATGTTTTATATTCAAGCTCGTATATTACTGGATAACCATCATAGTTATAGGTTACTATTCTTATTTTATCAGGTTTTCTATCTTTTGAGTTTATACTAGTATTTTCAATAAATCTGTCTAAAATGTCTTTGTTATAAATTGTACTATTACCATTTTTTCCATCAATAACAAAGTATCCCCTATTTACTGCTTCTTCAACTTCAAGTTCTTTAGGAATATCATCAAAACCTTCTGGTTCCTTATTATAATCTTCTATCATAGACCATTCATTAGTATATTCGTCTTTCTTTAGTACTATTTTATAGTCGTCATTACCTCTATCAAAATATATTTTTTCACATTTTGAACCCACATCTATTTCAAATTCATTTCTAGCGCCTAACTTACTATTTAATAATCCAAATGTAGAATAAAATGAAATATACATCTTATTTTCTTCATTCTTAATTTTTATTCCTCTTGTATATCCTACAGAATCTGTGACAATTGTTGTTAATTTAATCTTATTTCCATCTTCTAATACTGAATAATCTTTTAATTCAACACTTGTAACTTTTTTTAACCCATGAATAAAACAAATGGCTAATAAAACTATTAGAACTACTATAATAACTATGATTATTTTTTTCTTCATTAAAATATTCTCCTTTCATTTGTTTGATTATACATCATCAGCAGCTATTAGTCAAAAAATTATGTTTTTTATAACCTTTAAAAGCATCTTTGAAAAAAGCCTTAATCTTGAACTTTATGTCAACTTGTGGTATAATAAAATTATAGGCACTTGTTGTCTAAATAAATATTTACAAGGAGAAAAAAATGACATACCGGAAAGCAAAAACACATCGCATCAACAGCAAAGGCATCATAGTAAAACTATGTTTTTGCCTGTTCTTTGCCATCTGCATTTTCATCGCATATGAAACCATTACCATAGCAAGGACCAAAAAAAGTACCGCAGAGCAAGTTACTATCGCTTTTAACGCATCCGACAAAGCTCAAGCTAGAGCTCAAATTGCAAAGGATTCTATCATTCTTTTACAAGACAAAACTGAAAAGGCAAATGAAGGCGCTACTTTAGCTCAAATTGAAGCTCAAACTGCGATGGAGTCAGCACTTAAAGCTCAAGAAGATGCTCAAAATGCTGTTGAACTCGCAAATCAGGCTCAGCTTGATGCTCAAAATGCTCCTGAAGAAGATGGAAAAGCCGACGCACTAGCTCAAGCTACACTCACTGCCAGTAATGCTGCCGAATCTCAAGAACAAGCTCAAGCTGCAGTAGAAGCTGCGAATTTAGCCCTGCATTATGCTAATCTTGCAGTTGAAGCTTCAGCAAATGCCAATTCACAATCAGAGGCTGCTAACCAAGAATCTGTAAATGCTGATGAAACTGCAACTCAAGCGGTTAAAGCTAGTACATCAGCTCAAGAAAATTTCGATTCCTTTGTTAATGTAAAGTCTTCTTCTAAAGCAAAACTGATTTTCAAAACTGTAGAAGAACTCGCTAACACATCCGTTGCTAAAACTGATGAGGTCCTTAATTCTATAATCAACATCGAAGACTATATTAAGAACTCATCGCAGTATGTTTCCGAATCTGAAAATATGACAAGTTCAGTATCAGAAGAAATACTTAAAGTAAAGTTAGGTGTTGAAGCTACTGCAAAAAAGGTTAGCGAAACCGAAGATGCTTTTCAATCTACTAAAACTCTTGTAGCCAAAGCAGAATCTCAAGCCAGAGCAAAGCAAGTTAGGACATCTTCCGGATCAGGTCTTACAAAATCCAAAGGTGTTGTTTACTTTAACGGCCATCGGGAAACATGGTATTCTGAACGGGTTCTTCCTGGCACAGGACTCAACATTCCCGGAAGGCACACCGATGAAGCTGGAATCATACGTGATGGTGATGGATATATCTGCGTAGCTTCTATGGATTATCCTAAGGGAACCGTTATCGAAACATCTCTTGGAACAGGCAAAGTCTATGATGTCTGTGGCGTATCAGGAACCATTGATATCTACACAAGCTGGTAAAATTTTATCGTATTGGAGGTAATGTCTAAAAGCAGGGAAAAGCGTAATTGCTATTCCCTGCTTTCTCCTTTTCTATTAGTTTTTAATATCAAAGTATTTTATCTATAAATATTCATTTTAATTTATCTATAAATTTTAATTTATTTAAACACGTTTTGATTTAATATAAGTGCACTGTATAAGAATAGTACATCTTGATTTTTGAAATCAACGTAATTATCTAATATTTTGCTTGAAACATATCTTAAATCAATTAAAGTAATTTTGCTATAATTATCTAGTAACAATGGTGCTATACTACTACCAAATGAATCTCTAAATAAAATAAGTTCTTTGTTACTCGATGAATTTTCATTCTCGATTTCTTTGTTAGTTTCAATTTCTATGATAGGAGTTGCTCCTGATAAATAAACATCATACTTATCAGATGAACTTTTCCATTTTTCAATATCATATACTTTTTGAGTTGAATTTTTTTCATAATTATTAACTATTGAATTTTGTATTGTATCATTTATTAAAATATTTATTGTATCTGGCTCTACTTTCATTCCAAGTTGTCCATAATAAGCACCATAAAAATCTCCCAGATTCACTATTTCATAATCATTAACCGCTTCTTTTAAATTCATTTTACTTTTTATTGTGTTTGTTATATTTTCTGAATTCATCTCATTTTTAATTGTATTTATTTTGCTTTCTATATTCATCTCATCATTTATTGTATTTATTACATTTTCTAAATTTTCCTGTTTCCAATGTAGATCTGTTCTATAATAATCTTCTAAATTCAAATCTTTTGTTATATCTATATAATTTACATTAGGTATTATTTCTCTCATTATTTCTTGCATTTCATTTACATCTATTTTTAAATAATCTGATTGCAAATAATAATTTTTATCTGGAATAATAGAATAATATACATTGTTGTTTTTCAAGTATTTATCGCATACACTTTTTATCTTTTCAGCTGAACTTTTTACATTTTCCTTATTTAACGGATATTCTATTTTATAAATACTTCCATCTTTCAAGAAAAGTCCATTGTTATCTTTTTGTCTATATAAATTTTTACTCCAAAAAGATTTTATACTTCTAAATGAATCTCTAAATATAAATTGGTCAACTGTGTATTTATCAAAATCTTCTGATGCTTTTCCACTTGATATATTTTTAAAAGTAATTGTTGGAAATTGTGCTAATTTTCTTCTTTCAGTTAGTGATATCTGCTCATCTTTTTTTACTATATTTGCAATGAAGAAAATAAACAATATGCTTACAAAACCAATTACAATTATTTTATTTCTTGTTTTTTCACTCATTTACTTTACCATCCTTTCTATAAAATTTATTAAAATCTAAAATATAAGAATGGATTAAATGAACCATCTACAATATAAGAAGTACATACTACTAGTAATACTAGTAAAAATAATGGTTCTAGTGTTCTTGCTACTTTTTCTATTTTTTTAGAATTTGCAATATTTTTTAATAATGGAGTTGCTGACACAATTGCAATTATAATTACAATAAAATAGCTTTTCAAGTAATATATACTTTCTGGTGAGACTAGTGGGTTACCTATTCCTACTAAACCTCCTATATTTTGCAATATTTCTTTTGTACTCTCTCCGCTAAAAATAATAAAACTAATCATTACTATTAATAGAGTATAAATATGTGATATTACTTTAGGAACTCTATCTAAAATTTTTTGTAAAAATAATTTTTCAATTATTAGCAAAATTCCAAAATATAAGCCCCATATAATAAAGTTCCATGCAGCGCCATGCCATAGTCCTGTTAAAAACCATACTATTAAAATATTTCTAATCCATTTTAATTTTGATGTTCTATTTCCACCAAGTGGAATATAAATATAATCTCTAAACCAACTACTTAGTGATATGTGCCACCTTCTCCAGAAATCAGTTATGCTTTTTGCAATATATGGATAATTAAAGTTTTCTAAGAAATCGAATCCAAACATTTTTCCAAGTCCTATTGCCATGTCTGAATATCCAGAAAAGTCAAAATAAATCTGTAACATTGTTGCTATTGCATATAGCCAGTAATATAGAGTACTCATTTCTTGACTTGCTGAAAAAGTGTTTACTAATTCACCTAATACATTTGCAATTAAAACTTTTTTACTTAGTCCTATTATGAATCTTCTTACTCCTAATGCAAATTTTTGCATAGTATGTGTTCTTTCATCTATTTGGCCATCAATAGTTGTATATCTAACTATTGGTCCTGCAATAAGTTGTGGAAATAGTGAAATATACATTGCTAGTTTTAAAATATTTTTTTGTACTTTAGCTTCTTTTCTATAAACATCTACTAAGTAACTAATCATTTGAAATGTGTAGAAGGATATTCCAATTGGTAAAGCAACATAGATAAAATCAATTTTGTTTTTTACCCATAAATTAATATTTTCTATTAGAAAATTAGCATATTTAAAATACACCAATAGACCTACACTTATAATAAGTGAGACTATAAGAAATATTTTAGAATATTTTGTTCCTTGATATTTATCTATCAGTCTACCAAAGATATATGTAATTACAATAGAGCTTGCCATAAGTAACACGTATGTAGGCTCTCCAAAAAAATAAAACACAAATGATGCTAATAACAATACAAAGTTTTTAAATTTATTTGGAACCATATAATAGATTGCAAGTGTGATTGGTAAAAAATAAAATAAAAATGTTATACTTGAGAAAACCATTTTCTCTCCTTTTTCTATAAATTAGTTGTCATTTTAAGCTAAGGCTATAAGTTATATAAATAATTATTTTCTTTCATTAAAATTGTAGGCATAAAATATAAATTATACTTTATGCCTACGATATATTATTTTAAATTATACTTCTGGTACAGGGAAACTAACATCATCTGGTGGTAGTTCTTCTTCCTCTGCTGTTTTTTCATATTCTTGTCCTACAGTTCCAGCGACCTTTTTAAAGCTATCATAAACACTTTTAGCCATTTCTTCATTTGTCATTACAAGAAATACAATATCTCCACTATTTGTTGCATAAAGTTTATCTGCTGATACACATATCCATTTTCTTGTATCTACTTTCTCTGACATCTCTTTTGCAACTTCATTTGCATTTACTCCATCTTTTACTTTTGCCATTACTACTGAATATGCTTGTGCATTTATTAGTGGTTCTGATACAACAGCAAATTCAAGATCATCTCCGTTGTCTAATCCAGTGTAAGATTTTACACTATTTGCATCTGATAAGTCTATTGTTCTGTTATCTAGAGAATACAATTCTTCTTCTACTCCATCATAAACCTCATTAAGTAGGTTTGTTAATTCTTCAACACTACTTACTTGAACTCCAGTTTCTTTCGTTCTGTTATTTACGCTTATAAGTACAATTGATAGCATAACTACTAAAAATACAACAATGGCAACTATAAATATTACATCTTTTTTGTCCATATACTTATCCTCCTTTTTTGTGATTATATATAAACATTACTTATATGTCAATTAGAAAAATCATTTATAATTACTTTTTTATCCATAAATACATTCCTGTTATAACATCAGGTTTATATTTGAGTCCAGCTTTTTTATAAAATTCTTCATTACCTGCAGTTGGAGTTAATTCTATTTGCATTTTTTCTCCTTCTTTAACTCCATTTTCAATTAGTTTTTTTAATTCATTTACTATTCTTAATCCAATTCCATTTCCTTGGAATTCTGGCTTTACGCATATGTCACTTAACATACAAACTATACTATAATCTCCTACCACTCTTCCTATTCCAGCTAATTTTCCATTTACTATTGCCTTTACCATATACATTGTATTATTTAAAGCCTTATCTATTTGCTCTTTTGAATATGTTTTCCATCCAACTGATTTGACTACTTCAAGAAAATCATCACTAGAAATTGAATATTCTAATTTTATATTCATAAATAAATATCATCTCTCTTTCCAATACAATTTACTAATTTATATCAAAAAAGCAAGTAATTGTAAATAATTACATGCTCGTATAAATGTATTTTGTTTCATTTCTTATTTTTGATATTAGATTTTGTGCTGTTTCTGGTTCTTGCAAATTATATTTAATATATTGTTTTATACCTATTAAATCTTGTTTAGATTCCTTTGAATATTCTATATTGTATTTAGACACAAATACCCTTCTTTCTATATTTTATCTAATTCTTTATACACTTCTTTTTCTGAATATTTTTCTCCTTTTTCCAAAGAGTTTATCCCCTTTTCTAGTTCCTTATATAAACTATACCTGTCTGTTAAAAGTTCATATAATTCAATACTCATCACCGCTAAATCTCCTGCTCCATTTTTAGTAATATACACAGTTTTTTTGTTTGATGACAAATTGTAGAAATTTCATTATAATTATTTCTTAAATCAGAACTTGGTTTAATAATTGGCATATAAATACCTCCAATAATATTTTTATATGAATTCTATTTTATTGTATTTAAATAATTGTGATATTAATTATAATACTTACATTCTTTGCATATTAATGTATTTTTTAATTTATAACCTTTATATTTATTTTTTAGGACTGTATAATTTTTACAATCTTTTTTTAAGATACAACCACTTTGTATTATAAGACAGTTATCTATATATTCAATCAATTTCAAGTTTTCATCAAATTCTTTGCCACAATTTTCACAAATATAACAAGGGTCTCTATCATCTCCAAATATTACACCAAAAGTCTTTATTTTTAGATTCTCATTTTTTACTGTATTTACAAAATTTTGTGCTTCTTTTCCCCACAATTCTCCTAATCTAATTGTTGTAATTTCACAATTGCAATATGGGCATTTAATACGTTTTCTTGCTCTTTGTATAGTTATATCTTCCATTTTCTCTCCTAACTACTTATTCATATCTTATAATATCTTTATCCTTGTCATTCCACCTTACATCACAGCTCAAGCACCAATAATCTCTAGTATTTTCATCAGCTGCTGGCCATGGATTGTTATATAGTGGCATATTTTCAAATCTTTTCATCTCTCTTTCTTTTTCTTCCTTTGTTCCACAAAATAACTTCATATATAAATCACCTGGATAAGTCTTAACTGCGTATTTTCCATTACAGTTTGGACATCTCAAATCTTTTGGATTATTTTTTATATCACCACCTACAGTTGAAACAATATCAAGTATGAGTCTATCTCTTCTAGAATTTTCAATATTTTTTATTTTAAAATTCTCAATTTCATTTTCTAAGTCATCAATTATTTCTTGCAAATTTCTACTCTTTTTCAATTTAAATTTAAAAAGATTTTCAATTTCTTCATTACTTAAAATAATTTCATATTTCATTTTATACTTATTTAAATCCACTTTATAATTTTTAACAACAATTCCTTCTTCTTCTAATTTTTCTTTTTGCTTTTCTATTCCACCAAAAACAAAATGTTTTGATAAATTTCCCTTACTATCTACAACTTTATAGCAAGGATATTTATATTCATCTGGGTTATTATGAAGAATATTACCTACAACTCTTGCAAGTTGTCTATTTCCTAAATATTCCGCTATTTGCCCATAAGTTACTACTTTTCCTTTTGGAATTGTTCTTAAAAACTCATATACTTTTTCTTTCATTTTTCTCCATGAATAAATTTCTATTTAATTTTATCTAATAAAATTTGTAAATGTAATCTCTTCCATTTCTGGCTGCTTTACACCTTTTTCTTTTCCAGCCTCAATACATTTTAAATAATAAGCCATATTTTTACCTAATATTCTCATTATTTGCATTCCTTCTTCATCTTGCTTTACTTCTTCAGGATTAGATCCGTGTACCATATTCCAGTATCTAGATGAGATTACTGGCATTTGAGTCATTGTATAGTATTTATTTAATTGTTCAAATGTAGCCGTAGTTCCTGCTCTTCTTGCTGATACAACCGTTGCTGCCGGTTTTAGTCTAAATATATCTGAATTTGAAAAAGTTGAATAAAAGAGTCTATCCATAAAAGATGTCATTGCTCCTGAAGCTACTGCATAATGAACTGGTGTTCCAAAAATAAATCCATCAGCTTTTTTAGCCTTTTCAGCAAATTCATTTACAACATCATCAAATACACATTTTCCTATCTCTGAACATTTATGACATGCAATACATCCAGATATAGGTTTTATACCTATCCAAAATATTTCAGTTTCAATTCCTTCTTTATTTAATTCTTTTGCGACTTCATTAAGTGCAGTATATGTGCAACCCTCCTTGTGTGGACTTCCATTAACCAATAAAACTTTCATAATTGATATCTTCCTTTCTTAAATAAATTATTTTTTATCTCAAATCAACTATATCTTTTGTTAAAATATCTACATCAATAACATATTTTTTTATATTATTGTTATCAATATATATAGGAAATTGCTTTATATTCTTTTCTTTTATTACGTTCTCTGGATTTATCCAAATGTTTTTACTTTTAAATATATATTTCTTACCATCTAATTCATTATTCCATTCACAAATAACATTATATGGGCATCTTCCATTTACTCCATATGAAGTATTTAAAACTGTTTCAACATAGTTCGCATATATTAATTTCCCTTTTTCTTTTAAGTTTTTTTCTAATTTTCTCTTATTAGCTTTTACTATTATTCCTGTTCCTCCAATTATTAAAAAAATTAATCCTATTCCTGGAAAAACTAAAAATACTAAATTCAAAGATTTTACACCTATTTTGCTTGGATTATCTTTGTCATAATATATATCTATTTCTTTTCCTTCATAAAAACTAGAAGAATAACCATTTAACTTTGATTCATATTCTTTTCCATCAACATTATACGAAATATATACTTCGTGATCTTTATTATTGCTGTTATGAGATGATATTTCTGTAATTGTTCCCACTGTATCAGCTTTATTTTTATAATTAAATATACTTCCAAATATAACTACTCCGATTATAATAAATATTGCCCCACAAATTGCAAATAAAATCCATATTAAATTTTCTAGTTTATTTTCTTTCATAAGTTTTAATCTCACTTTCAAGTTACTATTTTTCTTATTAAATTATAACAAAAAAAGCAAGTGAATGTAAATATATTTCACTTGCTTATAATTTTATAATTTATCATATTCTTCATCTGTAACAGTTTCAAGCCATTCATTTGATGCATTTTCTCCTGGTACCTCTACGGCAATATGGCTAAACCATGAATCTTTTTTTGCACCATGCCAATGCTTTACATTAGCAGGGATTACAACAATATCTCCTACTTTTAAACTTTGTGCTGGTTTTCCTTCTTCTTGATACCAACCTTCTCCTTCGACACAAATTAAAACTTGACCTCCACCTTTTTCTGCTTTATGAATATGCCAATTATTTCTGCATTTAGGTTCAAAAGTTACGTTTGCAAATCCTATTCCACTTTCTGTTTTAGCAAGTGGCTTTAAATATGAATTTCCTATAAAATATTTTGCAAAATTTACATTTGGTTCTCCCATTCCAAATGCTCCACCATGAAGTTCTTTTATACTATCATCTGCATACACTTCATTTATTATAGGAAACGTACTCCAAGCCTTTGCCCAACCAGTATAAAAGGCTAATTGAGTAACCATTTCAACTACTTCTTCCTTTTTTATTCCATGTTTCTTTCCCATTTCTATATGTGATTTTAATTGTGGGTATAACCCTTGAGCCATTAAAGCGGAAATAGTAATCATACTTCTATCTCTTAATGATAGTTTATCTTCTCTACTCCAAATTTCTCCAAATAATACATCATCGTTAAGCTGTGCAAACTTTGGTGCTAAATCTCCTAAATTATCTCTACCTGCGGTTTGTTTTATCATAATAAATTATCTCCTTTCTTATTATATTATACAAGATAAAGTAAGCTTTAAGTCAATACATTTATAAAAATTTTTTACTCTTTTATTTTTTATCTATAACTTTTTTAATTTGTTCTAGCGAAATTGGACCCTCTCTTAAAATCTTGACTTCATCAGAAGTACAATCTACAATTGTACTTGCTATTGAAAAAGAGACTTGTCCTTCCATCATTCCATCTAAAAGTGGACATGCTTTTTTTATTTCATCTAAATTAGTGCATTCTGGTTTTCCACTTTGATTAGCACTTGTCATAAATATTGGACTTTCTGTTTTTTTTATCAATTCCTTTATTGATTCTGATGTAGCCATTCTTACAGCAATTGTATCTTTACCATTTGTCACACATTCTGGCAAGATGTTGTTTTTATTCAAAACTATAGTAATTGGTCCAGGCATAAATGCTTTAATTATTTTTTCTGCTGTTTCATTTACAATTGCTATGCTTTTTATCTGCTCCTCATCTGCACACATAACAGGAAATGATTTATTTGCAGGACGTTTTTTTACTTCAATTAGTTTATTGTATGCTATCTTAGAATTCATTCTAGCACATATTCCAAAAACAGTATCTGTTGGAACACTAATAATTCCATCATTTTTCAGTATCTGAGATAATTCTTCAATTTCATTTGATTTATATCTTTTTATCATTTTACTTTTATTTATATATTCACTTAAATCTAATGGCATATACCTTTGACTTCTAATTGCATTTACTCCAAATTCTTTTAACTTATTAAATGATAATTTTCCTTTTTCATATTTTGTTATTAAATCTATTTTCATAACTTTTTGCATTTTTAAATTTTCATCTTTATATTCATAAGGAATATTTACTTCTATTACTTTAAATTTATACATAATTGATGAATAAGGTTTGCCAACATATATATAGACAATATCATTTACTTTAATATCTGTGCTTTGCTTCCACATTATTGTATTGTTTTTTTTTAATGCTTTATCTATATCAAAATATTTTGGATTTGCAGGTACTATCCACTCATTTTTTGCACTATTTTTATTTGTAATCGTATATGAATGACTTTTCTCAATCAATCGCATTATTTTTTCATCTGCTATAGTATTATCTAGTATAATTGTAATCCAACTTTTCTTATTCATGTGATATGCCGGATAAAATCCATCTTGTTTTAGTAAAGATTCTATTTCATTTGGTTCTAGTTTTATATCGATTATTTCTACTTCTCCATTAGATTTTCCATCTAATTTATTTTTATCAACATTCATTATTATGCCATACCATTTTCTACTATCTTTATTTCTAAAAGTAGCATATCCAGGGAACTTTTCCCACTCAAATTCTGGTTCGTCTCCATACTTTTCATTTATTGCCTTTGTTATTCTATTTGATTGCTCATATATAAAAGATTTTCTAGTAAAACAATTATTTCTAATATCTTTTAATAAATTTGTAAATTCATCTCTAACTTGTCCTACAAAAGATCCTGTACTATCTTCTATGCGAAAATTAGTATATTCATCTCCAAAAGCTAAATCATAAACTTTACCTTTAACTATTCCATCATTATTTATTTCAATATCCACTCTAAAAGTATTATTCATAATATTTTTTGAATACTTGTATAAAGACTTTTCTTTCTTAAATCCGTACTCAGATATTTTATCAAAATCAATTTTTATTTTTCTAAATAATTCTTCTTCGATAGTCATTTTATTCTCCTCTGCCAATTATTATTTATTTAACTCATATAAATTTACCGAATTGATTATATAAAACTAATCTGTTCATCTTTATTTGTTTTCCAACTCTTTTGTTTTGCCTCTGTTATTTTGTCTTCCGCTTCTGGTTCTCCAATTAAAAATGGAGAATTAGGATTATGTCTTTTCATATTTTCTCTAACTAGACCTGTATTTGCATTTGCATAACAATATTTGCATAAATGACCACAAGTATTATATGCACCTATATCATTTCCTAGTAAACAAGTACAGCCTTCTCTTTTACTATGACTTTTTGGTGCATTTAGTTTACTATCTATTGCTTTTTCAATTATTTCTTTACTCATACAACCAGTTATATCTAATCCATAGTTTTTTAGAAATTCTTTTTCACAACAAGAATGTATTACAATATTGTTCTGTTTTCCTATTTTTGAAAATGCTTTTGCAATTTGTATTTGTTCTTTCTCTGTTGGAGGTCTTAAATCAGGTGCATTTCTTTTTACTTTTTCATACATATCTAAAAAGCTAATAGTACAATCTTCTGTGTGTCCTTTAAGCTCATCTAACAATTTTTCAAAACACTTAATGTGCATACTTACATCAAATTTTTCATTTATAAATATTGGATCATAACGAATTGCTACTGCATTTTTTCCAAGATGTTCTGATAACTTTTTAAAGTCATTAATTACTTGCTTTTTATTTGGAACATTTGGCTCTATATCTTTTCCATAAGGTGTAATCGTTACAAACCAAAATTGTTTATACTTGTTTAATTCTGATAAATGAGAAATTAACGGATGTGGATTTTTTGTGCAAAATGCTAAACAGTCAACAACATTTGGATTTAAACTATATTTAGTTACTTGATGTTCATAATATGGATTTCTAACATACACATATCCTTCCTTTATTCTATTTAATAACCAATTAGAATAAAAAGCTGGTATATCAGTTCTCATTCCTGTATTTATTATCATTTTAGTTTTCCTTTTCTTCAATAAACTTTTTAACTTGTTCTCATGAAATATAATCTATCGCCTATTTAATAAAACTTTATTATATTTCTTGACATTTTGCTTATAACATATTATAATAAACATAGGAAATGACAAATCCACAAACGTGGTTTTGCCCAGATAAAGATTTAATAAACCATTAGCTAGGCACAGCAGAATGGTTTATTTTTTATTTATGTAGTTGCTTATCAATCCAGTTCTTATACAGAACTGCTGTCAAGGCAACGTTTAATGTTAAAGAAAACATTAATGATAATATTAAAAATAGTATCACTTTAACCATAAACATCACCACCCTTCCTACGAGGATTCGTAAAATTGGTGGCAAAACCACATCTACTAATTATCATTTCCTATGTTAATTATTATACAATAATATTTTTATTCTGTCTATGATATTTAGAAATTTTTTCCAAATTATCCTAATAATAATTACTATTTATTTGCTAATAATATATCAAAAAAGCAAGTGATTGTAAACATTTTCATTTGCTTATACAAATTATAATTTATTCATTATTAGATGTTTCTCCATACATTTTTGCTTTTGTATCTTGTTGTAATTCATATCCATATTCAAATATATATGACATCCCAAATAAGAATAATATTTGCACTACATCAGATAATTCAAGTCTTATATCTAAATTTGATTTTAAAATCAATTCAAATAATATTCCTGATATATTAGGTAAAATTATTGATGCTATCATTAAAAATGCCATTTGTTTTATATGTTTAACATTTTCTAATGTAAATGGTGTATCTCCTTCATTTATATTTATAAATAACTTTTCTAATCTACTTAATATTATTGAATATAAAAATAAACTAATTATCAAAAATAGATATCCTACCTCAATATATATTATAATCAAATATTTTGGATTATTGTTTAATATCTCTATATATTTTGTGTTTACTTCATCAGAACTAGCATCTGCAATTATGATATGGTCATTAAATTTTAATGTTACTTTTTTATTATCATCTGTTATGCTTACTTTGTCGTTACTCCCAGTCCAAACAAGTCTATTATTTTCAACTTCAATATTTTTTAAAATGAACGGTGTTATTATCATTGCAGCAATTATAATTGGTATTGCTATTCTACAAATAATCTTTCCAATTCTTGCAATTATATAAATTGCTTTACTTATGCCTTTGATTTTTCTTTGTTTTTCTTAAATTATATAAGTTTTCTCCAAATTTCATTAGACTACTCCCCCTTAGCTTTAATTATAGTGTAGTTTCTTTTAAAATTCTATCAACTTTAAGTTGCACTTTAAATATTAAAATCCTGTTCTTTTTGATTTTTAGTTCCTTTAAATAATCTCTATCCACAAAATTATATTTTAAATTTTTACTCCATATAGATTTAAAATTTCTTCTTTATCAGCAATCACACTAAAGCCATTAAATAAAATATCTTCAATATTATCCCATTCATCTTTTAAAACTATATTATCTATAGTTTGACTGTTATATAATACATCTAGTGATTTAAATTTGATTTCTCCACTTCCTTCCTCCTCAGTTCCACACCTTTGAAAAGTAATATAGTCATTATATCTAATAATCATATAACTATTTTTTCTATTTTTGAAATAAAATTCTATTTCAAGTTCTTTATAAGAGCCTATATTGTCATATATTTTTTTGAACTTTACATATGTAATCATTTAAAATACCTCCTACAAATTACTATTTATCTAATAAAAGTATATCTACAAACAAGTGATTTTTACTTGCTCACACAAATTTATTTCTAAAGTTCATTAGGTTAGTATTCTTTATAATCGCCAAAAACTTTATATATTCTCATTCCATATATATTATAATATTCTTCATATGTAGTTGAAGTCATTTTATTATTTTTAGCATCCATATATACATATTGCCCCGTTTTTACTGGAATAAATATACTTAATAGAATTACTATGACTATCAAAGCAACCCAAATTTTCTTTATTCATTTATTACTTTACTTATATTTTATATGTCATCTCGATTTGCAAGCCAATTAGCAATATCATATATTTGTATTCCTTCATATTGATAATTTTCGTGCTTTGTTCTTGCTATTATAATTTTAGGATAAGCATCTTTTATTTGTAAAAGTGGTTCAGCTTCTCTATTTAATGTATCTTGATAATCTATATTATCTGCTACCTGAATATAAAGTTTTTCATTACGCTTTTGGGCAATAAAATCAATTTCCTTTTTATATAGAGTTCCGACATATAACTCATAACCCCTTCTTAAAAGTTCTATAGCAACAATATTTTCATATGTTCTTCCATAATCCATATTTGAAGTTCCAAGAGTTGCATATTTTATAGAATGGTCTGCTAGATAATATTTGTCTTGTGTAGCTAAATATTTTTTCCCTTTAATATCATATCTTTTTATTTTATAAAATGCAAAAGAATTGCACAAATAGTCAATATAATTTTTAATTGTTTTATCCGTTATTTCAATCTTATTACTATTCAAATAATTAGTTATATTATTTGAAGAAGTTAAATTAGAAATATTGTCTATTAAATAATTACTTAAGTTGTTTAGTATATCTATATTTCTTATATTATATTTTTGCTTTATATCTCTTAATATTAAAGTATTAAAAACATCTTCTATATATTTATATTTATCGATTTGTGTTTTGTAAACATATGAACCTGACATTCCACCTTCTTTTACATAATTATCAAATGCTTCTTGAATATCTTTGTATTTATAATATTGTAAATATTCTTTAAATGAAAAAGGATATATTTCAAAGCTAAAAGTTCTTCCTGTAAATAATGTTGCTAAATCGCTACTTAATAAAAAGGCATTTGAACCAGTTATATAAATGTCATATTTTTCTTCTGCATGTATTCCATTTATAATTTTTTCAAATTCTTTACACATTTGCACTTCATCAATCAGAACAAAATTATGTTTTCCTTCAATATAGTTTTCAGAAATATATTCATATAACTTATGATATTCTTTTAAATTTTCAAATTTGGGTAAATTAAAATTAATATGTATTATATTATAAGCTTCTACATTATTCATTATATATTCTTTAAATGATTCAAGTAATTTTGATTTACCACTTCTTCTAATTCCAGTAATAACTTTTATATCTGGAGTTCCAATTACATCTATTAGTTTATTTAAATAAAATTCTCTTTTTATTAATTTCATACTTATTTCACCTCAAGAATATTATAGTATACTATTCCGAAAAAGTAAAGTATTTTTGTTTTTTCGGAATAATTATTTTTATTATATGCAATTATTGAAATTTTATACATAACCAATTATTTTGTTATTTTTAACAACAATTTCTCCAAACGGACCACGTTCATAATTTTTAAAGCCATTCATTGTATTTTTTAATGTATAATTTCTTTACTATATTAACTACCAAAACATATATTAAAATTAATATAATCGCCCATAGATAAAATTTAAATGGTAAAATTACAAATCCAAATGTTGTAAT
>CANRBH010000016.1 GCA_947628825.1 uncultured Clostridia bacterium
ATAAGTTCGTGTCGATAAGTTTTTTTACAAATTTCTAAACTTACATTATCAAGGTTTTTCAACTAGCGAAAATATTCAACAATAAAAACTATGCATTGATTTTTTATCTTATAAGCATTCTTTTTATTTCATATAATTCTCTTACTCCTTGACTTTGTTCTTGAATTATATTTTCAGCAACAATTCTAAGCCTTGGGTCTATGTTATATTGAAGTAAATTTTGACACATAGCAATAGCTCCTTCATGGTGAGGAATCATTTCACTAACAAAATCTAAGTTTATATTATTACTGCGTAAACTGTTATGCATTCTATCTAACATATTTTTAGTAATTATAAAATACGTATTTAGATATTCACGATTAAATATTTCAGGACAGTTTAAATAGTTTGTAGTCATCTCAATTTGCTTCATTTGGGCTACACCTCTAGTTTGCATTTTTATAATGTCTTTTGCAATTTCTTGAAGTGGAATAAAATCAGTATATTTCAATAAATTTTCACACATATAAATAGCTGCTTCATGATGAGGAATCATGCATCTTATAAAATTGATTGTTACACTATTTCCTAAATCAGGATTAAGCATTCTATTTGACATTTGGTCTAAAATTTCATCAAATCTAGTTAAGTAGTCTTTAGCATTTTGATTTAAATTATCATACATTTCTATATAACTCCTTTAAAGTAAAATTTTTTTATATAGTTTATTAAATAAATATAAAAACAGTTACATTAAAAAATATTGCTTCTTGATGAAGTTTTTTCTGCTTTAGATGCATAAACTAGACTAAGTTTGAAAATGTACCAATAAAAAACTTGAAAAAATACCAGCAAAATACTTGAAATTTGTTTAAAGAATGTTAAGGATAAATTAACAGGAAAACCTAATTTAAAAAAATTGATTTACTATATTATAAGAGGTGGCTGGCCTCAAAGCATAGGAATGAAAGAAGATGAATCCTTTGAATTATAAAAGAAATCATAAAATTATATTAGAAATAGGTATTTAAAATTACCTATTTTTTTGTTATACTTTTATTAGATAAATAGTAATTTAGCAAAGGAGAAAATTTAGTTATGAAAAAATTTGTAGTATATATAATCATAATATTATTCATTTTATTTTGTATTTTATTTTCTATAAGTCATATATTTAATGCAAAATACTCAAGTGAAGATATTTATAATTTAGTTCAAAAAGGCATAGAAAATATGCAAGATATGCAGAATGTTTGCATCGAAAGAAAAAATGAAATGGGACTTGTTAAATTCTATTATAAAGGAAATAAAAGAAAACTGTTGGTAATGGAAAGTAATGAGGACTTATCACTTTCATATAGCATTGTAGATTTAGATAAAGAAAAACAATATAATGTTTCTGATGAAAAAAAACTTATGTTTATTCAAAATGAAACTTATTTTAATAAAGGTCTGCAATATGATGTTTTTGACAGTATTAGTTCTAAAGGTTACAATTTTTGGATAGAGCTTTCATATATAAAAGATGAAAAGATTAACGAAAAAGATTGTATTTTTGTTAAGGAAGTAACTTATAATAGGCAAGAAGACGGTACTTACAAAAGTAACAGTGATTCAGATGAAGACATTCGTGCATATTGGATAGAAAAATCAACTGGTTTTATTTTAGGTGGTGCTACGATAAAACCGACACAGACTAATGCAACCCCTGAAGCTTGGATTAATAGTATAACATTCGGTACTGTCAAGGATAGTGATTTTGATTTACCTACTGGCTATACAGTATATGACAGATCAGAATAATTTGCATATTATTTATTGATTTGTATTAGTAAGATAAATTGTAATTTTTAGGGAGGATTTTATTTATGGAATTAGTAAAAGTTGGAGAAAAAACTTATTATATAAAAAACGCAACAAACATTGGTATCTATAAAATTGATGATAATAATGTTTATCTTATAGACACAGGAAATGACAAAGATGCAGGAAAGAAAACATTAAAAATTATTGATGAGCAAGGTTGGAATATTAAAGGAATTATAAATACTCATTCAAATGCAGACCATATTGGAGGAAATAAGGTAATTCAAGATAGAACCAATTGCATTATACTTGCTTATAATATTGAAAAATCTTTTTCGGAATTTCCTATATTAGAATCATCATTTCTGTATGGTGGTTATCCATTTAAAGATATTAGAAATAAGTTTTTATTAGCAAAAGAATCAGTTGTAACACCAATAGAAAATAATCTTCCAGAAGGATTAGAGTACTTTACTTTAAAAGGACATTTCTTTGATATGATAGGAATTAAAACAAGTGATAATGTATATTTTTTGGCGGATTCTTTGTTTAGTGAAGAAACAATTACAAAATATCATTTATTTTTCATTTATGATGTAAGAGAGTTCCTTAATACTTTAGATTATTTGAATACTTTAAATGGAATTTTATATATTCCATCTCATTGTGAAGCTACAAGTGATATTTCATCTTTAATAAAACTTAACAGAAATAAGGTAAATGAGATTATGAATAAAATATATGATGCTTGTGAAAAAGAAACGACCTTTGAAGAAATATTGAAATATATCTTTGATGAATACAACTTAACAATGAATGGAAATCAGTATGTTCTTGTAGGAAGTACAATAAAATCATATTTATCATATTTATCTGATGAAAATAAATTAATTTATGAATTTAAAAATAATAAAATGCTATGGAAACAAGCAAATTAGGAGGGAAAATATATTATTAGTAAAAGATAATGTGTTAGTTAAGACAAAAACGATAAATATTATTTAAATAAGTAATACAAATTACAATCTATAAAACAGGAAATGAAATCTAAATAGGTTTCATTTTTTTTGGCCTAAGAAAGTTATTGTTGAAAACAATAGACTTGACATAGATTTCTTAGCTTTCCTAATTTTTAGTAATTCTGAAAAATATAAAAATAAGTAATATCAAAAATTATAATAAAAACATAATATAAATTAAGATAATTTTACATTGGAGGTCAAAATGGAAAAAGATGTAGTAGATGAAAAACAAGATTCCACTTCCAAAAACGCAGTTTTAAAAGTAACAAATATTTGTAAAACATATCAAGCAAAAAATGGAGAAATAGAAGCACTAAAAAATATAAGTTTTAGTGTAAATGAAGGAGAATACATTAGCATAATTGGACCTAGTGGATGTGGAAAATCAACACTATTATCAATAATAGCAGGATTAGAAGATAAAACAAAAGGAAACATAGAAATAAAACGGAAAAATTGGATATATGCTTCAAAAAGATAATTTACTTGAATGGAGAACTATTTATAAAAATGTATTATTAGGTTTAGAAATACAAAAATCAAATACTGAAGAAAATAAAAAATATGTGGAAGAATTACTAAAAAAATATGGACTTTATGAATTTAAAGATAAATATCCAATGCAGTTATCTGGAGGAATGAGACAAAGGGTTGCACTAATTAGAACTTTAGCAATAAGACCTAAAATATTGCTTCTTGATGAAGCTTTTTCTGCTTTAGATGCACAGACTAGACTAATGGTAACAGAGGATATTTATAATATTTTAAAAGAAGAAAATATTACAGCTTTAATGGTTACACATGATATTTCAGAAGCCGTTAGTATGTCGGATAGAGTAGTTGTTTTAAGTCAAAGACCAGCTACAGTTAAAAATATTTATACTATAGATTTTGAGATTCCAAATCGAACTCCTCTAAATTGTAGAGAAAGTCCTAAATTTAGTAAATATTTCAACACAATGTGGAAGGAGCTAGAAGAATATGACAAAGCAGCAGAAAAAATCAAATAATGAAAAAATAAATGAAGAAGTTTCTTTAAATAGAAAAACATATTTAAGAAAAATAAGAAATAGAAAAATAGCAATATTTACTGTACAAATTTTAATATTAGTAGGATTTATTGCTATTTGGGAACTTTTAGCTAAGGCAGATGTAATTGATAGCTTTATAACAAGTCAACCATCAAGGATAGTAAAGACATTTTTAAATTTATCAAATAATGATTTATTAGAACATTTAAAAATCACTCTAATAGAAACACTGGTTGGATTTTCTTTAGGAACAATTTTAGGAGTAATTATTGCGATTATTTTATGGTGGTCGCCATTTATATCTAAAGTAGCAGAGCCATATTTAGTAATATTAAATAGCTTGCCTAAAGTTGCACTTGGTCCAATAATAATAGTTTGGGTTGGAGCTGGAATGCCAGCCATAATTGTTATGGCAGTTGCAATTTCACTTATTGTAACAATACTAGATATATTAAATGGACTAATAAATACTGATAAAGAAAAAATTAAAATGGCTAAAACCTTTAATGCAAGTAAATTACAGATACTTACTAAAATAGTAATTCCAGCTAATATTTCAACATTGTTTAATACTTTAAAAGTAAATATTGGATTATCTTTAGTTGGAGTTATATCAGGAGAATTTCTTGTATCTAAAGGAGGTCTTGGATATTTAATTGTCTATGGTGGTCAGGTGTTTAAATTAGACTTAGTAATGACAAGTGTAATTATTTTAGGAATAGTAGCAGCTTTAATGTACGAAGGAATAGAAATTTTACGTAGGAAAATAGTTAAGTAACAAAAGATATGGTTTATAGGTAAAACCTTAAAAACCTAAATTTGATATATAAGGAGAGTATGATAAATATTTATCATACAAAAATATAATGAAAAAAATAATGATACCGGCAATAATTGCATTAGTTATAATTATTGCCATAATAGTAGGTGTAATAATCTCAGGACAAAATTCTACTGATCAAGTAGGAGAAGTAAGTACCGAAAAAGAAATACAAAAGGTAAGATTAAATGAAGTTACACACTCTATTTTTTATGCACCATTGTATGCAGCTATATCAAATGGATATTTTGAAGATGAAGGAATAGAGCTTGAGCTAACAAATGGTGGTGGAGCAGATAATGTTATGACTGCAATATTAGCAGGTCAAAGTGATATCGGACTATGTGGACCAGAAGCATCAATTTATGTATATAACGAAGGTAGAGAAGATTATGTAGAAGTATTTGCTCAACTTACAAAAAGAGATGGTTCTTTTTTAGTTGCTAAAGATCCAACAGACAATTTCTCTTGGCAAGATTTAAAAGGCAAGACTGTTATTCCTGGTAGAAAAGGTGGAGTTCCTTATATGACTTTTGAATGGATATTAAAACAAAATGGAATAAATCCACAAACAGACTTAGTATTAGATGATAGTATTAAATTTGACTTAATGGCAGGAGCATTTGCAGCTGGAGATGCAGAGTATGTTACACTATTTGAACCAACAGCATCAATGACAGAAGAAGCAGGGGCAGGATATGTTGTAGCATCAGTTGGAGAAGCTTCAGGAGATATTCCTTATACAGCATATTGTGCTAAAAAGAGCTATATTGAAAAAAATAGTGATATGATAGAAGGATTTACAAGAGCAACTTATAAAGGTCAAGTATGGGTACAAGAGCATACTGCTAGAGAGGTTGCAGAAAAAATAGTCGATTTCTTCCCAGATACAACAGTAGAATCTCTAGAGACATCAGTACAAAGTTATAAAGATATTGAAGCTTGGAACTTAAATCCTATACTAACAAAAGAATCGTTTGATAAACTACAAATGATTATGACAGAAGCAGGAGAATTAGATTCTCAAGCTCCTTACGAAAAGATTGTAAACAATAGTTATGCTGAAAAAGTTGTAAATGAAAAATAACAAATTAAAGTAAAATCCTCCTAAATGGAGGATTTTTTTTAGGAATTCTTTTCTAAATTCAATACTTTTTTATAATAATTACTTTTATTTTTGTCTTCCTCTCTTAAGGATATCATTCCATATTTCAAGTCATCCCATGTTTCTCTATTTACTTTTATTTCTTTTTTTAGAATTTTTTGTAAAACATCAATAGGAGAATTCTCTTCAATCTCTCCATCATATTTTGCAATTTGTTCTTCGTGAAACTCCCAAGTATAAATTCCAGGTGCATAATTATCATTTTTTATTTCAGATAAGGCATAAGTATTTCTTAAATATTTTTGTCCTTTTTTTCTTCTAGGCAAGAATCTTACAACATAAACATCGCTATATTCTGGATAAAATTCATAAGATAAATCTTCCATTCTTTTATTTGGCTTAACAACTTTTACTAAATCTCCAATCTCAAACTTTGTTCCTGCTGTTGGCAATAAATCATTTGGTTTTAAATACAAAGAGTTACTGTTTTTTGTTTCCTTTTGATTAGGCAAATATCTTATACATATATTTGTAATTTTTCCTGTATAATCCAATATAAATTCTTTATGAGTTGGTTCATATATTAGTAGATTTTCTATTTCTTGGCAGGGCTCCAGCTCATGGTCAAATTTTTCTGCATACTCTAAATCCTCTTCTGTAATACTAAAATCATAATCAATTTTTCTTTCTCTTAAAGCTTGTTTAATAGATTTTTTCATATTTTCACAAGAAGATTTTAATCCCTCTTCTAAAAATTCTAGTCCATAGCTTTTAGCTTTGTCATAAGTATTAAAAACTTCTATATACTCATCATCTGAATCATCAAAATAATCATAGATATATACTTGTAATAAATATGTTTTCATCTTTTCTCTCCTTAAAATATGGATAATATAATTATACTAGGTATATTTTTCTATTCAAGAATACTGGTCACAAAATGAAGATATTATTATATTTACAGAAATCTAAGATTATAATTTAATTATTGTTTTACATTGTTTTCTATGGGCTTGTCTAAAGTGTAAAAATATGTTATTATAATAAGTAGATTTAATTTATAAGGAGCAAGTAAAAAAAATAATTGCACCTTAGAAAGAATGTGATTAAATATGCCAAACATAAATGATTATATAAAATGGAGAGGGGATCTTACTTTTGAAGCAAGTCCTTTAAATGAAATTGATAATATGATATTATCAAGATTTTCTTATCTTCCGTTTAATAAAATTAGTTTTAGAAATAAAGAAACCATTGGAAGTGTAGTAAGAAAATTAAGTAAATTTGGAGTGGAAGAATTTAATATTGCAGGAGACAAGCCTCTAGTTGATAATTTAAATAACTGCATAAGATTTAAAAACTTAACTTTGACGGACTATGTAGAAGATACAGATTTAAAATTAGAAGAACAGTTTGCTGCTATAACTATACATTTAAATGATAAAGAAATGTATGTATCTTTTTGTGGTACTGATAATAGTCTAGTTGGATGGAAGGAAGACTTTAACTTAAGTTTTATGCAAAATATTCCTTCTCAATTAGCAGGTGTAAAATATTTAAAAGAAATATCTCATAAATATAATAAGAAGATTCATATAGGAGGACATTCTAAGGGAGGAAATATTGCAGTTTATTCTGCAATATTTGCTGGAAAAGAAGTTCAAAATAAAATAATAGATATAACAAATCACGATGGACCAGGATTTGATGAAACAATAATTGGAACAGAAGAATATAAAAGGATACTAAATAAGATATACACATATATTCCACAATCTTCGATAATAGGAAGACTGTTAGAGCATGAGGAAAAATATAAAGTTGTAAAAAGCATTGAAAAAGGTGTAATGCAACATGATATCTATTCTTGGCAGGTGCAAGGGACTAAGATTATTCAAATGAAAGAAGTTACAAATGGCAGTGAATTAATAAATAGAACAATAAAAAATTGGCTAAAAGAAACTACTCCTGACCAGAGAAAAAATGTTATTGATATTTTGTATAAAGTTATAGAGTCAACAGATGCTGTTACAATGAGAGAATTATCATCTGCAAGGATGAAAAGTGCAGCTAAAATGCTAAAGTCATATAGAAATATAGATGAAAAAGATAGAAAGATGATAAATAAAGTCTTTGTTGGGCTTGGTATGGCTGCAAAAGAGAGTATAAAGGGAGATTTCCAAGAGTAAAATAAAAATATAAAGAAAAATCAGCATAAAGTATAAGAAATAAAATTAAAAACGATAAAATAAAACTTAAGGAGGATATAATGTTACAAGCTACAGGAGTTTCAGTAAGATTTGGAAAGAGAGTTTTATATGAAGATGTTAATATAAAATTTTCTAAAGGTTGTTGTTATGGAATAATAGGAGCAAATGGAACAGGAAAGTCAACATTTTTGAAAGTTTTATCAGGAGAAATAGAACCAAGTAAAGGTGAAGTCTCTAAAGATAAGATTGAAAGAATATCTGTATTAAATCAGAACCACTTCGCTTTTGAAGAATATACAGTTATTGATACTGTTATAATGGGAAATAAAGAATTGTATGATATAAAAACTGAAAAAGATAAAATATATGCAAAACCTGATTTTAATGAGGAAGATGGTATGAAAGCTGCAAAACTTGAAGAAAGATTTGCAGAACTTGATGGGTGGAATGCTGAAAGCTCAGCAGAGAGTCTGCTTAATGATTTAGGTATATCTCCAGAAAAACATTATAAGTTGATGAGCGAATTAGAAGCAAGAGATAAAGTAAAAGTACTTTTAGCACAAGCTCTATTTGGCAATCCAGACATACTACTTCTTGATGAGCCAACTAATGATTTAGATTTAAAAGCTATATCTTGGCTTGAAGAATTTTTGATTAACTTTGAAAACACAGTAATAGTAGTATCACATGATAGATATTTTCTAAATAAAGTTTGTACTCATATTTGTGATGTTGATTTTGGAGAGATAAAGATATATCCAGGAAATTATGATTTCTGGTATGAATCAAGTCAGTTATTACAAAAACAGATGAGAGAACAAAATAAAAAGAAGGAAGAAAAAATCAAAGAACTTCAAGAATTTATAGCAAGATTTAGTGCAAATGCATCAAAATCAAAACAAGCTACATCAAGAAAAAAATCTTTGGAGAAGATTCAATTAGATGAAATAAAACCTTCTGCAAGAAAGTATCCATATGTTGATTTTAAACCAGATAGATTACCAGGAAACGAAATATTAGAAGTTAAAAATATTAGTAAAACAATAAATGGGGAAAAAGTATTAGATAATATTTCTTTTAAAGTAAAAGATAAGGATAAAATTGCAGTACTTGCTGAAAATGAAAATGCCATTACTGTATTATTTCAAATTCTATCAGGAGAAATGGAGCCTGATTCTGGTGAAATAAAGTGGGGAACAACAATTACTAATAGTTATTTTCCAAAAGACAATAACTACTTATTTAGTGGAAAAGAAAGTATAACAGATTGGCTTAGACAATATTCAAAAGACCCAGATGAAACTTATGTTAGAAGCTTTTTAGGAAGAATGTTATTTTCAGGAGAAGAAGCATTAAAATCAGTAAATGTACTATCAGGAGGAGAAAGAGTAAGATGTGTTTTATCTAAAATAATGCTTTCAGGTGCAAACTTTCTAATATTAGATGAACCAACAAACCACTTAGATATGGAATCAATTACAGCATTAAATGAAGGAATGAAGAAGTTTACTGGAAACTTAATTTTTACATCACATGACCATCAATTAACAGAAACAGTTGCAAATAGAATTTTAGATATAAAGAAAGATGGTTTAGTAGACAAAGAAACAACTTATAACGAATACTTAGGATTAGAATAAACAATATATAAAAAACAGCAAATATCATAAAAGATATTTGCTGTTTTAACAATTTAATTACTTTCTCTTAAAGGCACAGTACAATTTTCCTTCATCAATTTCAGACATATCCGTAAAGAATACATTTTCAAGATTACCGAAAACTTCCAAAGCAATGTCAACATCAAGCGTATCGAAATGTCCTTCAGGTAGACCTTCAATAAGGGCTATGGACATATCTTGGTCTAAAGCCAATTTGGTAAGAAGATTTGCAGGTTTTTGCGGAGAGAAAACAGAATATTTCTTTTTTAAATATACTGGGTCGAGAACATGTACTTGAACCATTATATAATACCTCCTAAAAAATTATTTGTTAGGAATTTATTAAAAAACGCAAAATAATAATAGCATAAAAATAGAAAAAAATCAACACTAGGCATTATTTTCCATAATGTTGATTTTTTATTGTAACCCATATAATCGTTGATACGAAATCAAAGATTTCGGCAACGATTTATTTTAGCTTTTATATTTTTTCTGAATTTCTTCAATATCTTTATAATCATTTTTTAAAATATCTATAAATACTTTTGCGATTTCTGGGTCAAATTGTGTTCCAGAACAATCTTTTATTTCTTTTTTTACAACATCTAAACTTAAGGCATCTCTGTAAGTTCTTTTTGATGTCATTGCATCAAAGGTATCTGCTACAGCAGTAATTCTAGCAACTAAAGGAATGTCATCACCTTTAAGTTGACTTGGATATCCTTTTCCATCATATCTTTCGTGATGATGCATTACTATAGGAATAATATCTTTAAAAATTTCTGCATCTCCTAAAATATGAACACCAATTGATGGATGATTTTTTATTTGAGAATATTCTTCATCATTAAGAGATGTTTCTTTAAGTAAAATACTATCTGGAATTCCTATTTTACCAATATCATGAAAAAGACCACCAACTTTTAAGATATGTAAAGTGGATTCATCTAAGCCTAATTTGGTTCCAATTAGAACAGAAAGTTCAGAAACTCTATCTGAATGGCCTCTAGTATAAGGGTCTTTTGCTTCAACAGTATATCTTAATATTTCTATTGTATCTAAATATGCTTTTTCTAATTCTTCATTTTTATCTTTAAGTTCATCATTTATCTTGCTAATTATATGCATTTGGTCAACTGATTTTAAACCAGATTCTATTAAAAGAAGTAATTGGTCAAAGTTATTACTTTTTTCACAATAACCTTGAATATCAAGTTGCTTTAATGTTTGTAAAGGTGGAGCTAAGTCTTTATGACCTGTTAAAAGTAATATGTATAAATCTCTATCAAATTTTCTAATCTCACTAACAACTTGGTCACCATGAAGTGGGTCCATAATAAAGTCTAGTAATAATAAATCAAATTTTTCGGATTTTAACTTATCAATAGCACCTAATGGATTAGTAAAAGTAACTAAATCATATCCAGACCTTTTTAAAACGACTTTTAAAGAATCTAAGATTCCTAAATCATCATCAACAGCCATTATCTTGTATGGAGAAGTTACTGTTTCTTGCATATATTTTCTCATAATAAAATCCCCTTTCTTCGCTTCGCTCAGAATCCGTACTTCAATGATTTACTTCGTAAATCATCGAAGCTACGATGCTGAGGAACGATTATTTACTAGGTATAGTTATATTAAATGTAGTACCAACACCAACCTTAGATGTAAACGTCATATCACCTTTAAAATGTCCCTTAATAGTTGAGTATGACATAAATAGTCCAAGACCTGTACCATTATGACCTTTTGTAGTTACCATTTTAGTAAACAATTTTTCTTGAACATCTTTAGGAATACCACAACCATGGTCTATTACTGAAATTATAATGTTGTTATTTTTCTTATCTATAAGCAAATCAATTATATTATTAGGGTTGCCACCATAAGATTGTATTGCATTTGAAATCAAGTTATTTATAACTTGAACTAAACTGTTGATGTTACCAACTAATTTAGCATCATCACCAATTTTATTTACAACGTTTAATGTTATAAAAGATTTTTTTAGCTCATGTTTCATTAAAATATTTATTCTATTTAATAATTCTTTTATAGTAAATATAGAAGAAATATTATCATTCATATTAACAGATTGACCTTTAACTGCTGTAATAATATCAGACATATATGTATCATAAGAATCAACCTTTTCAACCCACTCTGACATATCTTTTGCAATAGCATGATGGTCTTCCTTAGTAACTTCTGGGTCATCTATAGAAGCATCATATTCTTTTATTAAATCTTTCATACCCTCCATAGCACCTGCAATGGACATAATAGGAGTTTTTAAGTTATGAGCAATACCACCAATCATTTGACCAAGTGAAGCCAAACGCTCTCTTTCCATCAAAGTATCTTGATTTTGCTTCAAGGCTTCCATATCTAGAATGTGTTGAGTGGTATCTTTAAATAATATAAGAATACCAATGCATTGTTTATCTTCATAAATACCACTAATTTCAATATTAAAATATCTTGACTCATCTTTTAATTTAGCATCAACTTGATAAATTTTATTGTGCTTTTGTGCATTTAATAGGTAATTTCCAATATTTTTACTTTTTATTATTATCTTATTTGAAAAATCTAAATCATCAAAGTTTCTACCAACTATATCATCTTTCTTTATATTAAAAGTATCTTCGAAAGACTTGTTACAATCAGAAACTTCATAATCTTTATTTAAAACTAAGTATAAATCAGACATTTGATTAACAATTTTCTTTAAAGCTATAGATGAAACATTTAAAAAATCGTATTTAAAAATTGCAATAGCTATTAAAATAAGTGTTGCTAGAAATGATATAGGAGTTACGTATATATTCATTTTAAGAATTGTCATACCTGTAATATTTACTATTATTGGTATTAAAGCTCCTAGTGATATAAGAATAGATTGCTTAGAAAATGCACCAGTTGATTTTATAGAGTTTTTTAATAAGAAAAATATATCTACAGCAAATAATCCATACGTATATAATGAATGTACTAAGAAATATGGGCCAAATATAGCTTCATCAGGATTTATTGAGTAATATTTGTAAAATAACCCGTGAATTGAATTTGTCCATAATATAAATATAGTAAGAAGCGGTACAATCATTACAATATTGTATATTTTTTTCTTTTTAAAGTTAGTTCCAGCAGTAAGAGAAACTGATACAAAGAAAAGTGCAACAGGAAGCAGAGCTATAAAAATATATATAAAATAATCCACATACAAAGGGTTTATATCAGTATAATTGATGACTAAAATTTGAATTACCAAGAAGATACACCAAAATGCCATACACCAAATTGTATATGTAAAATAATGACCTACAGCCAATTTTTTAGATGATTTAGTTTTAATAATGTAGAGCATTATCAGTTCAATTATAACGGTTATTATTAAACCAATAAAAAACCCTAAATATTTAAATTCCTGCATCAATTTTCTCCTTTGTTCATTATTGTAATTCTTATAATAATTGATAAGAAGTTTAACATTTTTATAGATTATTAAGAATCTTTCTAATATAATCTATATCAATGTCTGGCCAACTAAAGTCAGCATTTTCTAAATATCTTAAAGTAAATTTATTTGTAATAACTAAATTTGTTCTATAAACTAAGTTATTATCGCTATCTAAATCATTTAAAAGTATATTTACTTTATCAGATTTAGAATTATCAAATAACCACTTTTTTAATTTTTTCTTAAAGGTATTTTCATCTACAATTTTAACACTAATATTTAAATTAGACAAGATATTATACAAATCATTTATATATAAATGTTTATTGTTATATAAGTGTAAAACTGTATATGGTTTAGTGTAATATTTCATACATAAAACAATAGCTTCTGCAACTTTATCAACAGGAGTAAATTCAACATAGTTGCTCATCATAGTATCAGGCATCATTCCTAAAGCCATAAAAGCTTTAAGTCTATTTAAGAAAGCATTATCATCACTATTTTCTTGGAATTTACCATCACTATATCTGTTAGTAATATTACCAATTCTGAAAATCATACCTTTTAATTTGTTATGAGCAATTTTTTCTAAGATAAGTTTTTCTGCTTCAAACTTACTTCTAACGTACACATTGTCTAAGGATTGTTTAATAAATAATTTCTTTTCACCAAAATAAACTTTTTTACTTGGATTATAACTTGAAGCAAGAGATGTCATAGTGTTTCCAGAGACGCTTATTGTAGATGTTTGGAAAAACTCTTTATCATATTTTTCACAAAATGAAATTATATTTTTAACACCAGTAACATTTATTTTTTCAAAATCTTTATAATCTCCATAATGCTTAACAAGTGCAGCACAGTTGATAACATGTGTAATATTGTTTCCTAGAAAATCATATTGATCATCTGATAGTCCAAAGTTTTTATTTGTAATATCAGCGTTTAACACAAAGATTCTTGTTCCAAATAAATTACTTAAATCATTACCAAAATAATATTTAAACTTATTTTTTAATTTATTTTCAGAAGAAGTACTTGGATCCTCTCTAATTAAGCAATAAATTTTTATATCATCTATTTTTAAAAGTTCTGCTAAAGTGTGAATACCTAAAAAACCGGTAGAACCTAGTAAAAGGACATCTTTTAAATCATGCCTTTTAAGTTTTAATTTCTTTATGTATGCATTTTTAATTAAAAGTTTATTTATTTCTTTAAAATCTTTATTTTTGTATACTGCAATTTTTTCTTCTTTTTGATTTTCAATAAACTCTGCTAAGCTTCTTATAGTATTGTTTTTAAATATATCTCCATAGTTTAGATTATAGCCAATTTTCATAAGTTCTAATTGCAATTTAAGAGCACATAAAGAATCTCCACCAATATCAAAGAAATTATCTTCAACACTAATTTTCTCAAGAGAAAGTATTGATTTCCAAATCTTTAATATCTTCTTTTCTAGAGGTGTTTTTGGATTGATGATTTCTTTTTCTTCAATAACAGGGTCAGGTAAAAACTTTCTATCAATTTTTCCATTAGGTGTATATGTAAAGTTCTTAATTTGTATTAAGTAGGTAGGAACCATATAATTAGGAAGTTTTTTAGCAAGGCTATTTTTTAGAAGTGATATAGATACTCTACCACTAGATATAAAGTAACCACATAAAATATCTCTACCATTAACATTTTTTACAGTAACAACTGCGTCTACAATTCCACGATATGCACGAATATTATTTTCAATTTCTAGAAGTTCAATTCTTAGCCCACGTACTTTAACTTGGAAGTCAGTTCTTCCTAAACATTCTAATTCTCCATTAGGTAGTAATTTTACTAAATCACCAGTATCATAAATTCTCTCACCATTATAATCAATGTATTTTTGAGTAGTTATTTCTGGCTTGTTTAGATAGCCAACTGTCATTCCAGCACCACCTATAAATAACTTACCGGGAACATTGCAAGGTACAGGATTTAAGTCATTATCTAAAACATAAATTGAAGTATTTCCTAAAGGAGTACCAATGGTAATTTTCTCTCTTGTAGAAGTTAACTCTTTTAGTGTAGAACCAACTGTAGTTTCAGTAGGTCCATACATATTATAAACTTTAGACTTAGTAACACTTTTTATTCTCTTATATAAATCTAAAGGAAAAGCTTCACCAATAAGAGATATAACTTCTAAATTATTTAGATATTCTAAGTTATCAGTCATTAAGAAATTAAACTTAGAAGGAGTTGTTTGAATAACTTGAACATTGTGTTTTAAACATAATTTATTTAAAAGCACAGGATTATTTTGTTGATTATTATTAGCCAAAACTACCTTCATTCCTGTACATAAAGGAAGTAAACTTTCAAATACAAATATATCGAAACACATTGTTGTAATATTTACTATAGTTTTTCCTTTTAGAGGCATTCTATCTAAACAGCTATAAATAAAGTTTACAACACCAAGTTGTTTAATAAGTACCCCTTTAGGTCTTCCAGTAGAACCAGAGGTATATATTAGATAAGCAATATCGTCTGGTTTAGAGTTTGTTTTAAATTCTTTATAATCACCATATACTGCAGAATCATCAACATTTATAGATTTTATTCCGAATTTATTATTGATAGAACTTTCAGTAAGTAGTAATTTTACGTGACTATCATCAATAATGTATTTAATTCTATCTTCTGGATAAGTAGGGTCAATAGGAAGATATCCTGCTCCAACTTTAAGTGTAGCCAAAATTGAAATAATAAGTTCGGATCTTCTATTCATCATAATACCAATTACTTTATATTTATCTGAAGAAATTTCATTTTTAAATACAGACATATTTTTAATGTAATTAGCTAGTCTATTAACCTTTTTTTCAAGTTGTTTATAAGTATATTTTTCATTTTCAAAAACAAGTGCAATGTCATCAGGAGTTTCTTTAACTTGTTTTTCAAATAAATCAATTATTGTTAAACTTCTATCAAAGTCAAGTTTTGGATATATTTCAGGAACTTCAGATAACATTTGTATTTTTGAAATTCTTATATCTGGAGTTTCTAATACAGTACTTACAATGTTTTTAAAACAATCTAGCATACAAGTCATAAATTCTTTTCCAAATAATTTAGTAGCATACTCTAAACGTACATTATAAGCATCACTAGAAGGAGTTACTTCAAGAGAAAAATCAAACTTAGATGTATGATTATCAGGGATAACATATTCAGTATTTAATCCTTCTAAATCAAGTTTAGGAAGCCCACCACTTTCATAAATAAACATTACATCAAAAAGAGGTCTTCTACTATTATCTCTTGTAATATCAACATTTTTAATAAGCTCATCAAATGGATATGTTTGATGTGCAAAACTATTTAAACAATTAGATTTTACTTGATTTGCAAAATCAATAAATGAGTTTGCAGGCTGTATACTTTGTCTTAAAGCTAAAGTATTTACAAACATACCAATTACATCAGAATAATTCTGATTTTTTCTACCTATAACAGGAGTTCCAACCACAATATCAGTTTGCATTGTATATTTATAAAGTAGACAGTAGTAGCAAGATAACAAAAACATATATGGTGTAATTCTATATTTTTTACAAAAATCATTTATTTTATCTGCATTTTCTATTTTAGAAAAAATGCTTTCTCCATCTTCAGATATAGTATTAGTTCGTTCATATTCAGTAGGCATATTAAGTAAAGGCACATTAGAATCAAACTTTGATAGCCAATATTCCTTATCTTTTTCACTTATATTTTCGTTCATAGTATAAGTGATGTAATTATATTTCTTTTTAGGTTTAGTTTTTCCATTATATAAATCACAAAGTTCTTTTGCAAAAATAGCAATAGAAGAACCATCACAAATAATATGATGAATATCAATCTGCAGAAGAGCTTTACCATTAAATTTATTCAACTCGGCATGTAATAAAGGAGCTTTTTCTAAATCAAAAGGTTGCACAAAATCATCATTCTTTTTATTTGTAACTTTTAACTTAAAGTTTATTTTATCAGCGACTTTTTGATAAACATCATTATCTTTTAAAACAAAAGATGTTCTAAAAGAAGGATTTAAATTTATGATAGTATTAAGTGCATCTTCTAATTTCTTTACATCAGGAACTTTATCAAACATTATTCCAAAAGGAGTATTGTAAGATAAAGGATTATCTGACATATTAACAGTATAATAAATACTTCTTTGATTTGATGATACAGGATATAATTTATTTGGCTCTATATTTACTATTTGTTCTTTTTCATTTAAGTTATCTTTTACATTCAAAGTATCAGAACTCTCATCATTTTCTTCCAAAGAATCAATATATTTTGCCAATTCGCTTATAGTAGGATATTCGAAAATATCTTTAATCTCAATTTTTACATTTAATTTGCTATAAATATCAGAAACAAGTCTAATACTACCAAGAGAATCTCCACCTAATTCAAAGAAATTGCCTTTGGCACTTATTTTATTTAAATTTAAAACTTTACTCCATATTTTCTCTAGAGCCTTTTCAGTATCAGAACTACTTTTTATAAAATCAGCATCTGTTATTTCTATTTCAGGCAAAAGCTTAGTATCTATTTTTCCATTTAATGTGATAGGAAACTTATCCATAAATACAATATGTGAAGGTACCATATAATTAGGAAGCTTACTAGATAAAGCTTTCTTTATTTTTGTTTCAGTAACGCTATCATCTGATGCAATTACATAAGAGCATATACAAGGAATATTATTTACTTTTTTTATAATTGAAACAGCATTACTTATATATTTTAAGTTAATCAATTTTTCTGTAATTTCATTAAGTTCTATTCTTAATCCATGAAGCTTAATCTGATTATCTTTTCTACCATAATAAACTAAATCTAAGTTAGGAGTAAGTTTAGCAATATCTCCAGTTCTATAAGTTCCATCAAACTTAGATTTATTTATATAACCAAGACCAACACCATCACCTTTAATTATAAGTTCTCCGTGGAACACCAATAGGTAAGATGTTATTATCTTTATTCATAATATATAGTTTTACATTCAAATAAGGTGTTCCAATTGTAATATCATTTTCATCCAAAACTAACTTATTTGATGAACAAGCACAACATTCAGAAGGACCATATCCATTATGAATATCAGCGTTTGTAGCTTCTTTAAGTTTTCTATATAAACTAGGTTTTAAAACTTCACCGCCTAATTGAATAACTTTTACATTTCTTAAACAATCTGCTTCATCTAAAAGAAGTGAGATTTTAGAAGGTGTGCTTACTAAAAAATCAATGTTATAATTTTGAATTAACTTACTTGTAAAAGCAGGAATTTTCTGTTCTTCTTCATCTGCTAAAACTACAGTTTTACCAGAAAGAATTGAAAGAAAATTCTCAACCATAAACATATCAAAAGCAACTGTACTTGTACTTAGATACATTTCACATTTATTAGTATGTAAAATTTCCTTAAAACTATTAACTAAGTTTATAACACTAAGTCTTCTAAGTTCAACACCTTTAGGGGTTCCTGTTGAACCAGATGTATATATAACGCAAAATCTATCTTCATTAGAACTTTTTATTTTTGGTAACTTATCACTTGAAGATTTACTTTCTTTAATATCAATAGTTTCATAATTTAAATTTAAATCAGTAATAACAAAAGGAGATTTAGCATTTGATAGCATATAGTTTATTCTATCTTTTGGAAGGCTTGGGTCAATTAACATATATGATGCGCCAGTTTTTAAAATTCCCCACATAGCAATATGAATGTCAAATGAACGATTAAGCATTATACCAATAACATCATCTTTTTTTACACCTTTTGATAAAAGTAAATTTGCAAGTTTATTAGACTGCTCATCTAATTCTTTATATGTATATTTATTATCTTTAAAAATAACAGCAGTTTTATTTTTATTTCTTTTTACTTGTTTCTCGAAAATATCAACTATTGAAATATTTTTATTATATTTATAATCTGTATCATTAAATTTATTTATTAACTTTTCTTCTTTTTTTGTAATTACAGGAATGTCCTTAACAACTGGATTATCAAGAGCTATTTCTGCCATATTTATAATTCTAGAATGTAGATTTAAAATATCATCTTTAGTAAATTTATTTGTTTGATAATTATAGTAAATATTTACAATTCCACTATCATCCATATCATAGAAATGTGCTTCAATAGGATTTGAAACTCTGTCATTAGAAAGCCATTTTGATGTAAAAGGAACATCACATGAATTTTTATTATCTTTTGCATTTTGATAAGATAAAACAAAATCATATAGATTTTCACTAATATCATGTTTTTCTTTAATATGTTCTAGTAGCTTTAAATATGGATATTTTTGATGTCTAAAAACTGCAGTTTGATTAGTTAATACTTGTTTTAAAAAATCTGAAAAATTAAGATTAGAATCTATATCAACTTTAAAAGGAACAGTACTTACAAACATTCCAGCTAACTGCTTTTCATTAAAGTTTGAACGATTAAGTACAGGAGTACCACATAGAGCTTGATTAGAATCATTTATTTTTGCAAGATACAACAAATAAATTGCCATAAAGAAGGTATAGACTGAAGCTCCATTTTCCTTACAAAAGCTGGAGATTTTTTCGTATAGTTTTTTATCAATATTACAAATCTCTCTAGCGCCCATACAGTCATACATAGGCAAAACATTTTTCTTTTCATCTTTATAAATATATGTTAAGCTAGGTTCTTTTTCAAAAGAGCCTTCCCAAAATTCTTTATCTTTTAAATATTTATTAGAATTTAAATAATTTTCTGAATTAAGTACATATTCTGAATAACGAGGATAATCTTTGAAATCCTTATTACCTTTTAACAATGAAGAATATATTTCCATAAGTCTAGAAATTACTAGCCCCATAGTCCAAGCATCACTAACTAAGTGATGAAATACACCAATTAATCCGCCTTTGCCGTTTGGAAGTCTGTAAGATGTAAATCTAAATAATCTAGAATCCATAACTTCGAAAGGTTCATTTAGCAAACTCAAGCTTAGTGAATTTGTTTCATCCATATCCTTTACATCTACACATTCTACTTTAAATTTTTCATATTCTGCTTCATATTGATAAACTGTATCATTTTTTAAAATAAAATGATATTTTATACTGTCAGTATGTTTAACATATAAATTAGCAGTCTTTTCTAACAAGTCAAAATCAACATTTTGATCAATATAAATATAACCACAAATGTTGTTAACACTACTTCCAGAGTAGAACATTTCAGTATTCCATATATTTTTCTGTTGTTCTGTCAAAGGCAAAAGATTCTCCATATTTTAAACATCCTCCCATATAGGGTAAAATAACTTAAGCGTATTATATATATAAAAATCTAAAAATGCAAATAAATCTGTATTTTTGTAAATAAAAAAGATTTTTGTATAAAAATCGTCAAACTTATTGACTGATTTTGGCAATTATTATATAATAACGTTAATAAAAATTTAAAAAAGTTGACGAAAAACTATAATGACCAAAAAAGAAAGGAGAATGAGTATGACAAAAAAAGAAATTGACAATATTTCAGAAGAAGATGAGTATATGGAATACTGGGAAAACAAAGGCACTATGAAAGCAAAAGAAAATTCTATGTATAAAGATTTATGTAAATCAAAAGAAGAAAAATATAATATGATAATAGAATTAACCGTTCCATGGCAAAGAAAATTAGTAGCAAGGCTAATTGATGAAATTAAAAGCATAGAAAATGCTCGTTCTTCTATAGAGATGGAAAATACCGTAAAGCTAATATATAATAATAATAAAGAGATGGCTGAGAGTAAATAATTTAATAAGGGTGCATAGGTAAAGTCTTATGCATCTTTTTTTATAATAAAGTTTTCATCGAAGATAATAGACTAAGAAGCATTTTCATCATTTATAACATCACTTAATTTTTCTAACTTTATATCTAAAATGTTACAGATAGCAATTAACTCAAAGTCTTTTATGATTTTCATTTGTTTTTCTATTCTATAAAGTTCATCTCCTGATATTGGAATATCAATTAAATCTAATTCTCTTGACAAATCAGACCTAGAAAGACCTTTTTGCTTTCTATATTTTTCGATTAAACTACCATAGGCATTACTTTTTCCTTTAAATTTTTTCATATTTTACCTCAATAATAGAATCTTTTATTGATTTTATAATATTTAATATGATAAAATTTAGTATGAAACGTACTAAAACGAAAATAAAGGAGAAAAATTTAATAATAGAAATTATAAATCAAACATTATACCTAGGAAAGGATGAGTGTAAAAATGAAGAAATCAGGAATAGTAAGAAAATCAGATGAATTATGCAGAATAGTTATACCAAAAGAAATAAGAGATAAACTGGAAATAAAAGATAAAGGTTATGTTATAATGTTTCAACAGGGAAAAGAAATAATTGTAAAAAAATATGATGAAACTTGTGCTTTTTGTGGAAAAAAGACAGGACTTATTGAGTTTAAAGATAGATTTGTCTGTAAAAAATGCGTGAAAGAATTAAAAGAAAAGTTTAAGAACTAGTTAGATTAAGTAAGATTTTCTGAGCAGTTTATTGCATAGAAAATCTTTTCTTATGTTTTTGAAAATAATTGAACATTTATAAAGGAACTTTAATAATATAATACAACAAAATTTAAGGAGGCATTATGAACGAAAAAGTTGTATTAGAAAAAGCTGCTTACGAAGTAGCAAAAGAAAGTTCTGTTCCACCACTTATATTTCAAATTCCAGTAGAAGAAGGAAGAAAAAGATTAGAAGATGCCCAAGATAGCTATGTATATATGTGTCCAGCACATATTAAAGAAAATATTTTTGATACAAGGTGTCATGGAAATATTAAAGTTTATATAGTAACTCCAGAATATTATACTAATTTAGAAAATGTTATATTTTATATTCATGGAGCAGGATGGGTGTTTGGTAGTTTTCATACACATGAAAAATTAGTAAGAGAGTTAGCATATAGAACCAATTCTGTACTTATATTTCCAGAATATACACGTTCTCCAGAAGTAAGATTTCCAGTAGCAATAGAACAATGTTATTCTGTATTAAATCAAATTCCTGAAATATTGAAATTTAATAATATTAAAGCACCAATGAATGAACTTATTGTAGCAGGAGACAGTGTTGGAGGAAATATGGCAGTGTCAATGAGTTTACTTTCTAAATTTCAAAAAGGTCCAAAAATCACAAAGCAATTATTATATTATCCAGTTACAAATGATAATTTTAATACTCATTCTTATATTGAATTTGCAACAGGATATTATCTTTATAGGGATGGTATGAGATGGTTTTGGAATAATTACGAACCGAACCTTAACAGAAGAAACAATATTTTAGCAACACCTTTAAAAGCAAGTATTGAGCAGTTAAAAGACTTACCAGAAACAATGATTATAAATGGGCAGGCAGATGTATTAAGAGATGAGGGAGAAGATTTGGCTAATAAATTAAGGCAAGCTAATAACAAAGTTACTCAAGCTACTTTTCAAGGAATAATTCATGATTTTGTTATGCTTAATAGTTTAGATCAAACTAATAGTTGTAGAGGAGCAATGGATTTATCTACATCATGGGTTAACTCTAAAACAATATAATAAAAAGGCTGACTCAAATGAGCCAGCTTTTAATAAAGCGTATTAACTATTTTTCTAAAAGCATATCTAAAGTTTCATTATAGAAAGGAAGCCAATCTTGTCTCGTTGTATCTGTAATTGTGACATCTTCATCTGTAACATTTCCAACCGTCCACTTATAATTATAATCCCAATTATTATCTTTCTCATTGTTTTTTTCTCTTATTACTAACATAGTATCTTTTTCTATCCACATTTCTATCCATTGAGATTTATTGTTATTATCATATTTCTTTATTAAATAACATTCTTTTCCATTATATATTTCATCTGTAATTTCGAGGTTTATCAATTCATCAATTCCTAAATTATAGAAATAATCTATATATGTACTATAATTGTTATCAGACAATAATTTGCCAGTACTTAAATTACCCATCAAACCTCTAGAAATTTTACCATCTTTATAATAATTTAGTGTTATAGAACTATAAATTCCATTTTTAATTTTACCATATTCATCAGATTCGCGTTCTGGATTACCATCGTTTATATCAGTTCTTATCCTCTTAAATTTTCCATCTTTATAATAGAATGCCATATGCTTTTCATAACCATAATAATATGGCCTATACCTTACATCACCATAATCTGCTTCATATAAAAAATTATTACTATGTATTATTTCATCGTATTTTTCATAAGCAGTAAGTATAATGTTGTAATTATAATTATATTTATTATAATTTTTTATACGAATATACCAATAAAAGGCTAATACCAATATAATAAAAATTATTAAAATATATACAATACTTGTCAACAATTTTACTCTTCTGTTGTATTTCTTTAAATAATCAATATCTTTGATTTTATTCTTTTTACTTTTTTTATCCTGATTTTTTTCTACTATTTCTTCTTTTTTTAGTTCATCTAATATTTTCTTACAATTTTTACATTCTTTAATATGAGTTTCAATAAATTCATTTGTTGCACTACTTAATGTATTTTCTACATAACTAGGTAACATATCTTTAACAATTTCACATTCATTTTTAATCATTATTTAAATCCTCCTTTAATCTTATTTTACCTCTATGAAAGATTGTTCTTGCCCATTCCTCTGTCTTTCCAAAGACTTCTGCTATTTCTTTAAAAGAAAGTTCACCTCTAATTCTCAATAAAACCACTTCTTTTGTTATCTCATCTAATTTATGTATTCCTTTATATAAACTAATCAATTCATTTCTAGTTTCAATATCATTCTCCGAATTATTATCTAATAACAAGTTATTTATATAATTATCATCACTATCAAGAGAAATGAGTTTTAACTTTTTTTCTTTTCTTAGGTAATCTATCCAAACATTTTTTGCAATTTGACATAGCCAATTACTAATTTTGCTTTCACCCTTAAAATGTTTAACACCTTTTATTGCTTTATAAAATGTTTCTTGTGTAAGTTCTTCTGCAATTTCATTATTGCCACAAAGACTCTTTAAGTAGCTAAACACAAGTCGAGAATACCTTTTATAAAGTTCCTCCATTATTATGCTCCTCCTTTATTTACATATATAGACATATAAAATACATATTTCGTTTCAAAAAATTAAATATTTTTACAAAAATTTTTTTAATAATAAAAGCTGACTCGAATGAGCCAGCTCTTTAAATCTTATTTTAAATTATTTATTTCTTCTTCTGTTAATCCTGTTAAATCTGAAATATATTTTATATCTTTTCCCTCTTTAATAAGTTTTTGTAAACTGTACCCCTTGTCAAGGACATTTTAGAAAAAGGGATAAATATTTTTTCTGGTAAATATTGTATGTTTCATTT
>CANRBH010000017.1 GCA_947628825.1 uncultured Clostridia bacterium
GAGAAATCTTTTGGAATAGGAACATTTTTAAGTGAAGCAGAAAAATATACAGAAGATATAGATATTTCTGAAATATACAACTCAAGTATTTCTGGTAATTTGGATAATACTAAAATATTAAAATACATAATAAAGCTATTAGGAAGTAATTTGCAAAATGCACTTGCAACTATATCAGGTGTAATTATTATAGTTATTATACATAGCATTTTGAAAACAATAAGTGAAAATTTAGGAAATGAATCAGTAGCACAAATTGCTTATTATATACAATATGTTTTGATAGTAACTTTAATAATGTCTAATTTTTCTAGCATTATATCAAGTGTAAGAGATTCTATAGCTGATTTAACAGCATTTTCAAATACACTGACTCCTCTACTTACAACTTTAATGATAGCAACTGGTAATGTTGTAACATCACATATGATAGAACCAATTTTATTATTGGTTATAACTTTCATAGGAAACTTTATAACAAATGTTTTAATACCAATCATATTAGTATCAACAGCATTAGCAATAATATCAAAAGTATCTGAACAAGTACAAGTTGATAAACTAGCAAAGTTTTTGAAAAAAGGTTCAGTATGGGTCTTAACAATGGTACTTACTTTATTTTTTAGTTTGGCAACAATAGAAGGTGGAATAACAAGCGGTTTAGATGGAATGACATTAAAAGCAGGAAAATCAGTAGTATCAAATGCAATTCCAGTGGTAGGAGGAATATTAGGGGATGCAATAGATACAGTTTTAGGATATAGCAATATAATAAAAAATGCAGTTGGAGTAGTTGGAATATTTGTAATAGTTAGTATTTGTATAAAACCAATATTAAACTTAACAGCACTTACAATTACATACTATTTAGGAGCAGCACTATGTCAGCCAATAGCAGATAAAAAAATAGTAAGTTTAATTGAACAAATGGGAGGAACTTTTAAAGTATTTTTAGCAATAATGTTTACAATCACAGCAATGTTAATAGTAGGAATTGCAATAGTAATGAGGATATCTAATAGTGGACTTATGTATCAGTAGAAGATAAGTTTAAATATATCTTCAAAAGAAGCAAAAAAGGAGGAAGTAATGGCATCATACATTAGCTCATGGGCTCAAGGTGTAATTATAGCAGTAATTATAGGCTCAATTATTCAAATGCTTTTACCAGAAAATAAAAATAAAAAGTACATAAAAGTAGTAATAGGAATATACATATTATTTTCAATACTAAGTCCTGTTGTTGGAAAAAACTTAAATCTATCTGATTATAATTTGGATAACTATTTAGAAATAGAAACAAATGACATTGGTGAAGCAAGTACTACTTATGATGATAATATAAAAAATACATTTAAAAATAAAGTAAAATATAATATTGAAGCACAACTTAAATCAAGAGGATATATTGCAAATAATATTGATTTAGAGATAGATGATAAATGCAATATTTTAAAAATAATTATTTCCGATATTTATGAAAATAAAAAAGAAGAAAATACTGAAGAAGGAAAAATTGTAATAAACAAGGTAGAAACGAATATAAATTCTGTGGATATTAGAGAAAGAAAAGCAAAACGGAATGGCTATAAGTGATAAAAATAGTTTAATAGATTACTTGAGTGAAAATTATCAAATAGATAAAAAGAACATAATAATAGAATAAAGAGAAAGGGCAAAATTATGCTTAATAAAGAAAAACTAAAGAATATGTTTAAAGGAAAGAAAAAGACTGAAAATCTAGTAACTTTAATTATTGTTTTAATTGTTACTGTTGTTGCAATAAATTATATATGGAATGATGAAAAGAAAAACACGGATACGAAAATAGATAAGGATTCAATAAAAGATACAGATGTTGTTCAAGTGTCAAGCAATTCATCTGAAGATGACCTAGAGTTAAAATTAGAATCAATACTTAGCAAAATTTCAGGAGTTGGCAAGGTAAATGTAATGATTACTTATTCACAAAGTAGCACATTAACACCTATTTACAATGAAGATACAAGTGTTAGTAACACTAATGAAACAGATAGCACAGGAGGAACAAGAACAATTACAGAAACAGGTAGTCAAAAAGAAGTTGTGTATAAAGAAAATACAGATGGAAGCAAAGAACCTATAACACAAAGCGTAAGTAGTCCTAAAATAGAAGGTGCAGTTGTTGTTGCAGAAGGTGCAGAAGACGCTAATGTAAAAACAAGTATAGTTCAAGCTTTAGAAGCGGCAACAGGTTTAGCTACACATAAGATACAAGTTTTTAAAATGGAGGAGGAAGTAAATTGAAAATAACTTTTATCAAAACAGGAAAAAGGGTAAAAACTAAAGAGGACAAAGAAAAAGAAAGTAAAAACACAAAAAACTTAAATGAAAAAATAAATATAATAAAAAATAAAGCTAATAATGTTGTGCAAAAAAAATCGAATAATGAAATTACACAAAATAAAGAAAATAATAAAACTTTCCAAAGTGAAGAAAAAAGAAAAACAGATGCAAGTAAAGGAGAAATATTTAAAACAGTTTTTAGAAAAAATCAAGTAGTTTTATTAACTTTAGCATTGATGTTAGTTACAGCCGGATATATGAACTATAACAATAGCAATAATGAACTAAATATCTCATTAGCAGATGTTGGAGATGCAAAATTAGTAAGTACTAATGTAACAGATGAAAACATAACATCAAAAGAAAATGAAACAGAAACAGAACATGAAGTAAGCAGCAATGCAGTAGAAAATGAAGTAACCAACAATGAAGGTGATAATGTAGTAGCAAATGAGGTGAACAGTAATGCAAGTGACAATACAGCAATAAATCCAACAAGCAAAGGAGTAGCAACAAGCAATACAGGTGAAAATGCAATAATAAGTGAAACAAATAGCAATGTAAATGAATCTACAAATAAAGCAAGTAGTAATAATGAAGACTACTACACAAAAACTAGATTAGAAAGACAGACAATGTATTCACAAATGCTTGAAGCATACCAAAAGATACTAGAAAATGAAAAAATTCCAGCTGATCAAAAATCAATAGCAGCTAATGAAATAAAGAATATAAATGACAGAATAAATGCAATTTCAATAATAGAAAATTTAATTAAAACAAAAGGCTTTCAAGATGTTATCATTTTAATAAATGACAATAATATAAATATTGTTGTGAAACAAGATAATAATCTGAGCCAAGAGCAAGTAGCACAAATTACTAATATTGTATCAAGAGAACTTAAGAGTGAAATCGAAGACATACATATAACTGTTCAAAAATAAAAGACAAATTATAATTGTAAAAAAATGTAAAAGAAAATTGTAAAAAACTATTGACTTTTGCTAATAAAAAATAGTATAATGTGTATAATTATAGTAGATATTTAATATCTGCTATAATTAAAATGTTAATCGCAACGTCACTTGCGAGATATAAATTTGTGAATGAAAGAATGTTAATCGCACCCCTACTTGCGGAATATAAATGAGTAGGTGAAAAAATGTTAATTATAGGAAAATGGGGGATCTATAAATTATTTAGATCTCCTATTTTTACAGAAGGAGAATTGCAATAAAATGATAGTGGAAGATGGAAAATTTTATTTTATAAAAGATGAATTTTTTAATGTGTTTAAAGATTATGGACTGATGCTAAACAAAGAAAATGGGAAAAAGAGACCATGTTATTTTTGTTTTAGAGATAAATATAATAAGAAAATTATTTGGTTTGTTCCAATTTCAACTAAATATGAGAAATATCAGAAAATATATGAATACAAAAAACAAAGACAACGTAGAGTATATAATTTTGTTTTTGGTGAAGTAGTTGGAAAGAAAGCAGTATTTTTAATTCAAAATGTATTTCCAACAACTGAAGAATACATATTAGAAAAATATGTTACAGAAAACAAGGATGTTGAAATAGCACTAAATGTAAGAAATAAAATTATAGCTTATTCACGACAAGTAATAATGAAAGCAGAACAAGGTGTAAATATTCCATTTTATAATATTATAGAAATGGAAAAAATATTGTTAGAAGATTAAGGTTATGCAAAAAAATGTGCAAAAACTATTGACTTTAGCAAGTTTTGATAGTATAATTATTGCATAACATAAAGAGATAGCAAAGAGTGGAAACCAATTCCACTCTTTCGTTTATATTCTAGGAAAGTCATCGTCGAAGACGATAGACTTGACGTAGAAGATAAATATGCGAAACTTAGATTTTCTAAGCAATTAATTGCATAGAAAATCTTAGTTCCGTACATTTATGATAATAAAGTCGGAGGTATATATGACTCAGCTAGAAAACAAAGTAAGAGAATTAGTTGAACCAATAATAAATAATATAGGCTATCAAGTTTATGACATAATTTACGAAAAAGAAGGAAAAGACAATTATTTAAGAATATTTATAGATAATGATGAACAAATAAATATAGAAGACTGTGAAAAAGTTAATAATGCTATAAATGATATATTAGATGAAAAAGATTATATAAAATCACAATATTTTTTAGAAGTTTCGTCGCCAGGACTAGAAAGAAGAATAAGAAGTGATAAGCATCTAGAAATGTTTAAAAATTCTAAAATAGAAGTAAGTCTATATAAAGCAATAAATAAAGAAAAGATAATATCTGGAATTCTTAAAAATTTTGACAAAGATAGTATTTGTGTATCTACCGGAGATAAGGAAATTAGTATTGATAAAAGTAACATTGCAAAAATAAAAAATGTTTATAATTGGGAGGAAGAATAAAAATGAAAAGAAAAAATATTAAACCAGTAAATAAAGGAATTGATACAACAGAATTATTAATCGCAATGGATGAATTAGAAAAACAAAATGGTATAAAGAAAGATTTTCTAATGGAATCAATAGAAACTGCATTAGTTGTAGCATATAAGAGAAACTTTGAGTGCTCTGATGAAAATGTAAAAGTAGTTTTAGACAAAACAGACGGAAAAATGCATGTTTACCAAGAAAAAAATGTTGTAGAAAATGTTGAAAATGAAAAAACTGAAATTTCTTTAGAAGATGCTAAAAAAGTAAATAGTGATTTCAATGTTGGTGATGTAGTTCAAACAGAACTTATGCCTAAGGAATTTGGAAGAATAGCAGCTCAAACTGCAAAACAAGTTATTACACAAAAAATTAGAGAAGCTTCAAGAGATGTTATATTTACAGAATTTGCAGATAAAAAAGGTGAAATTATAACAGGATTGGTTCAAAAAGCAGATGGCGGAGCAGTTATTTTAGATTTAGGTAGAATTGAAGGAATAATGCCTAAAAAAGAACAAATTCCAACTGAAACTTATAATGTAAATGATAAAGTAAAAACTTGTATTATTAGTGTTGAAAAAGGTGTAAAAGGTTCTGCACAAATAATTTTATCAAGAGCAAGTACAGAATTTGTTAGAAAGTTATTTGAAATAGAAATACCAGAAATATATGAAGGTTTAATAGAAATAAAAAGCATTTCAAGAGAAGCAGGTTCAAGAAGCAAGATAGCAGTATATTCTCCAAATCCTAATATAGACCCAGTTGGTTCATGTGTTGGACAAAAAGGAATACGTATTCAAAATATCATTAATGAACTTAATGGAGAAAAGATAGATGTTATTGAATGGAATGAAGATCCGTCAATATTTATATCAACATCACTTTTACCTGCAAAAGTATTAGCTGTTGATGTAAGAGAAGATGAAAGATTTGCACAAGTAATTGTTCCAGATGATCAATTATCATTAGCAATAGGAAAAGCTGGACAAAATGCAAAATTAGCAGCAAGACTTACAAATTGGAAAATAGACATAAAGAGTGAATCTCAATTTAGAAAAATGTTAGAAGAAATGCAAAACTCTGAAGAAGATTCAGAAGATGTTGAAAAGGAAGTACAAGAAGTTGAAGAAGAAAATACGAATTTAGAAGATACAGAAATGCAAGAAATTGAAGAACAAGTTGTAGAAGAAACAGAACAAAAAGAAGATAAAAAAGAGAAGAAAACTTCAAAGAAATCTGAAACAAAAAGTAAAAAGAAATCAGATGAAGAAAATAAAGAAGTAAAAGCTACAAAAAAGGCAACAAGTAAAAAGAAAACAGATACTGAAAAGAAAGAAACTAAGAAAAAAGAAACTGAAAAAACTTCTACAAAGTCGACCAAAAAAGAAGAAGCTGATAAGACAACTAAAAAAGAAAAATCAGACAAAGATAAAGAAAAAACAGCAAAGAAAAAATCTACAACAAAAAAAGAAAGTAAATAATAAAAAAATTAAAATAATAGGTAAAAGTAGGCAAAATAGCCTAAATAAGGAATAAACCTTATTAAAAATATATAAAATATAAATAAGACAAATAGGGGTGTAATATTGAAAAAGATTATTTTTAAAGTATATATATCTAATAAAAATTTTTTAGGAGGTGATTCAATTGAGTAAAGTTAAAATTTATGAAATAGCAAAAGAACTAAATATGGATAGTAAAGAATTAGTTGAAGAAGCAAAAAAAATTGGAATAGAAGCTAAAAGTCATTTAAGCTCAATAGAAGAAGCCGATGCTAAAAAGCTAAAAGATAACCTAAAAAAGAAAACTAATAATAAAAAAGAAAGCAAAAAGGAAAAAGAAGAAATAAAAACAACAGGTCAAGTTATTATTAGAAGAGAAGTTATTGTTGAGGAAGAAAAAAAGCAAGTTCAAAGTAGAGATGAGCAGAAGAGTGGAATAGGCTTTAATACTCAAAGAAGAAACAAAGACTTCAATATAGTTTATAGAGAGAAACCTTCTAAACCAATGACTGTTAATGAGCTTTTTGGCTTAAAACCTAAAGTAGAAAAGGAAGTAAAGAAAGAAGAACCAAAAGTAGTTAAAGAAGATAAAACTACTAAAGTCCAAGAAGTTAAGAAGGTTGAAGAAGTTGTTAAGGTAGCTAAACAAGAAGTAAAAGAAAATGTTCCATCAAAAAATGAAAATGCTCAAAGAGCCAATAAACAAGATAATAACTTCAATAAAACTTTTAATACTCAAAATAGATTTAATAATAATCAAGATAGATTTAACAGAAATAACGAAGGTGGCTTTAACAGACAAAGAAATAATAATGAATTTTCAAGAAATCATGAAGGAGGTTTCCGTAATAATAGAACAAATAGAGAAGGCTTCTCACAAAATGGTGAACATAGAGGCTTTAATAATCATGCAGGATTTAATAGAAATAATCAAAATGGAAATGCTCAAGGATTTAAGAAAGACTTTAGAAAGCAAGGAAATAATCGTTCAAATGACAGAAACTTTGATGATATGATGTCAATAGATATTCTAGAAAAAAATAATCAGAGAGATTATCAAGCAAGAGCAATTGATAAACAAAAAGCTAATCGTAACTTAGACGAAAAGAAAAGAAATAGATCAAGAAGAGGAATGGAAGAATCTTTTGATGATGATAAATTAAGAGATTTGAAACAAGTAAATAGACTTTCTAATATGTTTGAAGACCAAGAAGGTGGTATGTTAGATTATTATGATTTAACAACTGCTAGAGGTAAAAAAGGCAAGAAAAAAGGTAGAAAAGATGAAGAAAGAAAGCAAAAAATATTTGAACTAAAAGAAATCACAATTCCATCAAGTGTATCTGTTAAAGATTTAGCAACAGAACTAAAAAAGACATCAGCAGAAGTAATAAAGAAATTATTTGATTTAGGAATAATGGCTAATATAAATCAAGATTTAGATTTTGATACAGCATATTTAGTAGCAGATGCCTTTGGAGTAACTGCAAAGCAAAAAGAAGAAGTAAAAGATGAAGACATTTTATTTGATGATTCAGAAGATAAGGAAGAAGATTTACAAGCTAGACCACCAGTTGTTGTAGTTATGGGACACGTTGACCATGGTAAAACTTCACTATTAGATGCAATAAGAAAAACTAATGTTATTGAAGGAGAAGCAGGAGGAATTACACAACATATAGGTGCATATAAAGTAAATGTTAATAATAGAGAGATAACTTTCTTAGATACACCAGGACATGAAGCATTTACAAGTATGCGTGCAAGAGGAGCACAAATAACTGATGTTGCTATATTAGTTGTTGCAGCAGATGATGGTGTTATGCCTCAAACAATAGAAGCAATAAACCATGCAAAAGCAGCAAATACTCCAATTATAGTAGCTGTTAATAAAATAGACTTACCAGCTGCAAATGTTGATAAAGTAAAACAAGAATTAATGAAATATGATTTAGTACCAGAAGAATGGGGTGGAGATACTGTATTTGTACCAATCTCTGCTAGAAATAATATAAATATAGACAACTTGCTAGAAATGGTATTATTAGTTGCAGATATGCAAAATTTAAGAGCAAATCCAAATAGACAATCAAAAGGAACAGTAATTGAAGCAAGACTTGATAAAGCACAAGGTGCTATTGCAACAGTATTAGTACAAAGAGGAACCTTAAATGTTGGTGATACAATCATTTTAGGAACAGCAATCGGAAAAATAAGAACAATGAAAAATGATAAAGGAAAGAATGTAAAATCAGCAGGACCTTCTACACCAGTTGAAATAACAGGATTACATGAAGTTCCAGAAGCTGGAGATATATTCTATGAAGTTAAAAATGAAAAAGTTGCTAAACATTTAATTGAACAAAGAAAACTAGCAAACCGTGAAAAAGCAATAGCTAATGATAATGCCGTAACTTTAGATAACTTATTTGATAAGATGGAAAGTGAAGACTTAAAGCAATTAAGTATAATAGTTAAAACTGATGTTCAGGGAACAGCAGAAGCAATGAAGAGTTCATTAGAAAAATTATCAAATGATGAAGTTAAAGTAAAAGTTATACACTCAAGTGCAGGTGGAGTTACTGAATCAGATGTACAACTAGCAAAAGCAGCTAACGCAATTATAATTGCATTTAATGTAAGAACAGTTGGAGCAGCTAAGAATTTGGCAGAAAAAGAAAATGTAGAGATAAAGCAATATTCAGTAATTTATCAAGCTTTAGAAGATGTAGAAGATGCTATGAAAGGAATGCTTGCTCCAGTATATAAAGAAGTTAATATAGGAAATGCAGAAGTAAGACAAACATTTAAGATTACAAATGTTGGTACTGTTGCAGGATGCTATGTTGTAGATGGAAAACTAGAAAGAAATGCAGGAGTAAGAGTAATTCGTGAGGGAATAGTAATTCATGAAGGAAAACTTATATCTCTAAAGAGATTTAAAGATGATGCAAAAGAAGTATCAAAAGGCTTTGAATGTGGTCTTCAAATAGAAGATTACAATGATGTAAAAGAAGGAGATACAATAGAAGCATATATTCAAGAGGAAGTAAAAAGATAGGAGGCTCTCATGGGCAAAAATACAAACAGACTTGGAAGAGTTAATGAAGAACTAAAAAAAGAAATAAGCCAAGTTGTAAACTATGAACTTAAAAATCCAGATGTTACTGGAATGGTTAGTATAACTAAAGTAAAAGTAACACCTGATTTAAGGTATGCCAAAGTTTATGTAAGTGTATTAAACTCAAAAAACTTAAATAAGACTATTCAAGGTTTAAACGAATCTTCTAAATTTATAAGAGGTAGAGTAGCCAAAACAGTTAATTTAAGGGTAACTCCAGAAATTGTATTTGAATATGATGAATCTATTGTTTATGGAGAAAAAATAGATGCAATTCTAAAAACTTTGAAAGACGAAGAAAACAAATAAAGAAAGGAGAGTATGATATAAATATATCATACAAAATAATATGACAAGTCTAGATGAAATTTTAAAAGAAATAAAAAAGGCTAAAGATATAGTAATCTTAACTCATGAAAATCCAGACGGAGATGCTATGGGTTCAAGCTTAGCTTTATATCAAGCTTTAAAGAAAATGGATAAGGATGTTGAACTAATTGTACCCAAATATTCAAGAGTATTTACTTGCCTTCCAAAAATTGAAAACGTAAAATCAGAAGGTACAAAAAAAGAATATGATTTGGCTATTGCAGTAGATACAGCATCAATAAAACAGCTTAATGGATGGGCAAATTATTTTGAAGATGCAAAATATAGAATAGTAATTGACCATCATAGTAGTAATTCGATGTATGGAGATTTAAATTATGTAGACTTATCATCTCCTGCATGTGCACAAGTTATGTATGTTTTATTTAGATATTACAATTGGGAAATTACTCAAGAAGTAGGAAATTGCTTAATGGGTGGAATTATCACAGATACAGGTGGATTTCAATATGCTGGAGTATCAAAAGAAACTTTTGAAATTGCATCAACTCTTATATCAAACGGAGTAAATGTTTCAAAATTATATAAGCAATTATTATCAACAAATTCAAGAACAAGTTTTGAACTTAGAAAAATAGCATTAAATAGATTAGAGTTTTTAGAAGATGGAAAAATTGCATATACATATATAACTAAAAAAGATGAGAAAAAGGTAAAAGCTGAAACAGGTGATTATGAAGGCTTAGTAAATGAAGGAAGAAATATAGAAGGTGTAGAAGTTTCTATATTCTTACATGAAATAGATAATGGATATAGAGTATCACTAAGAGCTAATGAATATGTTAATGTTTCAGATGTATGTCTAATGTTTGGAGGAGGAGGACATGTAAGAGCAGCAGGTGTAACAATGCAAGGAACTCCTAAACAAATAAAAGAGAAATTAGTAAAGGAAATAAAGAGACAATTAAAATGAGTTTACTATTCAAGATTATCATTTAATAAGCATAAATATAATTATTTTTTCAATGCCTTGTTGTCGCAACGCAACCTAACGGTTGCAGCTCCAGCGCGCTTCGCTTGAACGCTACGCGGCTATTTCAAAAATAATTATATTTATGCTATTAGTTATAATTGAATAGTAAACTTAATTTGATTTTAGGAGAATAGAATGAATGGATTAGAGATTGTAGACAAGCCATTGAAAAAGACATCTTTCGATATGGTTAGAGAAGTAAGAAAAAAATATAATATAAAAAAAGTGGGACACATTGGCACATTAGATCCAATGGCAACAGGTGTACTTGTTATATTGGTTGGAGAAGCTACAAAGTTATCAGATTATTTAATGGAACATGATAAAGAATATGTTGCTAAAATATCTTTAGGAGCAAAGACAGATACAGGAGATAGTGAAGGAAAAGTAATAGAAGAGAAAGAAGTTCCAACTTTAGATAAAGGAAAAATAGAAAAAGTTTTATGTAGCTTTTTAGGACAATCTAGCCAAATACCACCAATGTATTCAGCAATTAAAGTAAATGGAGAAAAATTATATAATCTTGCAAGAAAAGGTATAAACGTAGAAAGAAAGGCTAGAAATATTGAGATAACTGACATTAAACTATTAGATTTTAGTAAAAATGAAATAAGCTTTAGAGTAGTATGTTCTAAAGGAACATATATCAGAGTACTTTGTGAAGATATAGCAGAAAATTTAAACACTTGTGGATATATGAAAGAACTAAGAAGAACAAGAATAGGAAAATTTAAGATAGAAGATGCAGGAAAATTTATAGAATTGAAAGATATAATTGATAATCGCATTGAAGTAGAAAACAAAGACATAAGAAAATTACTTAATGGAGTAAAAATTAAAGTAGATAAAAAAGATGGATTAGTGAACATATATAATAATAAATATTTCTTAGGAATAGGACAGATAGAAAAAGGAATGCTTAAGAGAAAAGTAATAATCTCATAATTAATACAGCAAGTGAAAAAATTATAGACAAAAAAAACCCCACATTAGCCGTAAGATTAAAGATTTTAAGAGCCTGTTTTCACAGGTGGGTGTCTTGTTGAATGCTCCTGGGTTTCTTATATAGCAAAATGCTATAAGCATACACGCCACATCCAAAGGCAGACTCCCTTTAATCTATATGTTGGTTCTAAAATTCTAATCTACACGCACCACGCAGGGAATATATTAAAATATTAAATTTATGACTGACTAAATATTATCATAAATTTTATAAAAAATCAACACATATTAAACATAATGTGATAGAATTTAATGGAAGAGAAAAAAAGGAGGATATGTTAGTTTATAAATCTAACATAGAATATAACCTATGAAAAAGAAAACTACAGTTGTATTTAAAGGAAAAAAACAAAGTTATTTTAAAGAAAAACTAATTGCAGTAGTATTTTTATTATTGATACTAATAGTGATGCTAGTATATACAATTTTATCTATTGTTACTAACGAAAAATTTGCACAAGAAGTAAATAGTTTTTCAAAATTGAATTCAAAAACTGTATTTAGTATTGATAAAATCTATTTATATAGTAGTGCGTATGCTGATAGCAATGAAGAAGATAGAGCAATATGGAATTTAAATGTACATCAATTCACAGATATAGCTTTATACATAAATAACAGATCTGAACAAGAACTTAATTATGAAAATTCAATCAAAGACATATATATAGAAAATGTAAGATTTTCAGGATTAGAAGCTGGCACTCCAAACTTGTACTTTAAAAATGTAGAAGAATTCGGAAAGATGTCTACTAATGAAGAAAATGTAATTAAAGATAGTTTAAAGTTTAATGTATTAAATGATGGTGATATTGATTATTCAAAACCTCAAATGTATGCAGACTGTTCAAACCCAATAGTTTTAGAATATGTAAATAAAAATATTAAAGAAAAAGAAATTATATCAGATATAAGCTCGGATTTAAGATTTGATGGTGAATTACTTAGAAAGACGGGAGTATTATTAAGTACAATAGAATGTAATGTTGCTTTTGATATTATAATAGTAAATAATTATAATCAAAAATATGTTGCAAGCGTATATTTAGATATTCCATTAGATGATGCAGAAACAGGAGATACAATTTATAATGGAAAAATGGTAAAGAAATTAGAAAATACTAATTTGATTAGATTCTTTAGAATGGAATAAAAATTGAATAATACGAAACTTTTGCCTTAGAAAGGAATTAGTGTAAATATGACAATAAAAGAAGCTAAAAGTATCGCAAGTAACAAAATAGGATATATTGAAGCAGATATTCTTTTAGAGTATATTCTAAAAGTTAATAAACAATTTTTAGTGATAAACTTTGATAAAAAAATTGGTAAAAACGAAGAAAAAATTTTTTATAAATGCCTAAATAGACTAAAAAATGGAGAGCCTATTCAATATATAGTATCTAAAGCAAATTTTATGGGAATGGAGTTTTTGGTAAATAAAGATGTTTTAATACCACAACCTGATACTGAAGTTTTAGTAGAGGAAACTCTAAAAATTTTAGATTTAGTTAAAGAAAAGAATTTAAAAATTTTAGATTTGTGCACAGGAAGCGGATGCATAGCTATTTCATTAGCAAAATATGCAAAAAATGTGGATATCTACGCATCAGATATCAGTAAAAAAGCTTTAGAAGTAGCTAAAGAAAATAGTAAAAATTTAGTTAATGGACAAGTTAAATTTATCAAATCAAATATGTTTAATAATATTAAGGACAAGTTTGATATTATAGTATCTAATCCTCCATATATCAAAAGTAATTATATAAAAAAGTTAGATGTTCAGGTACAAAATGAACCCAAAATCGCTTTGGATGGTGGAGAAGATGGACTTGAGTTTTATAAAGTGATTAGAAATAATATAGATAATTTTTTAAATACAAATGGAGTTTTACTTATGGAAATAGGATTTGACCAAGGAAAGCAAGTACAAGAAATATTTGAAAATTCACAATGTATAAAAGATTTAGCAAATAATGATAGAGTTATAATTTGGAGGAAATAAATGGATTCATTTTCAGCAAAAATAAAAAAGGAGCTAAGCCAAATCAATAATCTAAACAATAAAAAACTAGTAAAAGCAGAACTTGATGGCTATTTACTTACAATTTCATCAAATAAATTTATTACAGAAAATCAATATAATATAAATAGATTTAGCAAACTTTTAGGAAATTTAGGAGAAGATGATTATAAAATTGAAATGCAAGGTAAAAATTTCTGCATTACTACAAAAAGGAAAATAGAGATAGGAGAAGAAACTAAATCAGAAGAAGAGGAAAGAGCAATGGTAAGAGGAGCTTTTATGAGTTCTGGCTCTGTTACAAATCCTAAAAATGTATATCATTTAGAAATTGTATTTCAAACTGAAAAAAATGCAAAAATTATTAAAAATATTTTAGAAAAAAGTGAAATAGAATCTAAAATATTAAAAAGAGATAAAAATTATATACTTTACATTAAAGATGGTGAAAATATTTCAGAATTTTTAGCTTTTATTGGAGCAAATAAATCAGTGCTTGATTTTGAGGATGAAAGAGTATTAAAAGATATGAGAAATAAAGTAAATAGACTTGTCAATTGTGAAACAGCGAACCTTAATAAAACAATTTCATCATCAGTTAGACAGATTGAGGATATAAAACTTATAAAAGCTAAAAAGAAATTTGATAAGCTTACAGATAAAGAAAAAGAATTAGCAAATCTAAGAATAGAAAATCCGGATGCAAGCTTATCAGAGCTAGGAAATCTTTTAGACAAACCTATTAGTAAATCAGGTGTTAATCATAGATTAGAAGGAATAAAGAAATTAGCAGATGAACTGAGAGAAAAATAATAAAGATAAAGAAGAAAATAGTATATGAAATAAAATATGAAATTTAATTGGAGAAATAGATGAAAAATATAGGAATATATATACATATACCTTTTTGCAAACAAAAATGTAATTATTGTGACTTCACATCATTTTGTAATAAGGATGATTTAATAAAAGATTATATTGAATGTTTAAAAGAAGAAATTATTTCTAGAAGTAATTTAGATTATCATATAAATACAATATATATAGGTGGAGGTACTCCATCTTATATTAAATCAAAATACATAGAAGAAATTTTATTAGAAATAGAACACAACTTTGATTTAGATAAAAATGCAGAGATTTCTATGGAACTTAATCCAGGAACAGCTACTAAGAAAAATTTAGATGATTACTTTCAAATGGGTATAAACAGATTAAGCATAGGGCTTCAATCTGCTAATGATGACATTTTAAAGCTAATAGGAAGAATACATAATTATAAAGAATTTGAAAGAACAATAAAATATGCTAGAGAAGTAGGATTTAGAAATATAAACGTAGATACTATGATAGGACTTCCAAGTCAGAATATTTATGATGTAGAAAAAACTTTAATAAACTTGATAAATTTAGAGATTCCTCATATATCAGTATATTCTTTGATAATTGAACCTAATACAAAATTAGAAAAAATGGTTAATAAAAAAGAAGTAGAGCTTCCAGATGAAGAAATGGAAAGATACATGTATTGGTATGCTAAAAGAAAACTTGAAGAAAGCGGCTACTTACATTATGAAATATCTAATTTTGCCAAAGTTGATAGAAGATGTAAGCATAATATAGACTGTTGGAATCAAAATGAATATTTAGGCTTTGGAGTATCTAGTGCATCTTACGAAAATAAAGTTAGGTATGTAAACACGTCTTCTATAGAAGATTATATAAATAATATCAAAAATAAACAAAACTTTAAAAATGTTAGAATAGAAGAAAAACAAACAAAGAAAATGATGATGAATGAGTATATGATGCTCGGTTTAAGAAAAATAAATGGAGTAAATTTAAATGCATTTCAAATTAAGTTTGGTGAAAATGCAATAGATGTATTTAATAAAAAGATAACAAAATTGCTTGAAGAAAATTTAGTCCAGTTAAATAGTGGTAATATAAGACTTACTAATAAAGGACTAGATTTAGCAAATATTGTTTGGGAAGAATTTGTGTAAACGTTGACAATACTAGAAAATTATGATATGTATATTTTATATTTATGTAGTTATACAATTTTTAACAAATTTACTTATTGGAGGTAATCAAATGAAACATCAAGAGAATAGCACACCAGAAATTTCTATAGGTTATGAGATAATCAATAGTAGAAAACCTAGAATAGTTGCAGATACTTATTTTGGAGAAGTAGAATATAACTTAGCTGGAGAAGTAATTTCTGATTTTATTTCAAAAAGAGGAGATTTTTGTGATTTTTCTAAATTAATGCAAGGCCATAGGGGAAGAATCTTGAAGGATGAAAAACGCAAAAAAATTTATGAAACAACAGATGAAATGGAAAGATAAAAGTTAAAGATTATGAAAGTAAATATTGATTAAAAATTAACCCGGAAGATTTTTCTTCTGGGATTTTTTTGTAGGAAAATAGTATTTAAAAATATTGACTTTAAATAGTGCAAATGATAAAATATTTAATGTATACATAAAACTAATGAATAAAAGAGTTTTATAATATTTAATGCAGAAAGAGAGAATAAAAATGAGAAAAAAAGAAGAAAACAAAAATGAAGAAGAGAAAGTTACAAAACAAAAAAAACATTTTGATCCAGCTAGAGGAGCAGCTAGAATCATAGCCTTATTACTAGCTTTAATGATGATTGTAGCAGCTAGTGCATCATTTATATATTATGTATTAAATGTTTAAAAATAGATTAAAGAAGGTAAAAAAATATGTTTGAAACAGTAAATGAACAAATGAAAATAGATTTTCCAGCATACATAAATGAGCTTAGAACCTATCCATGGCAAATTATAACTCTAATAATAGATATAGTATTAGTAGGATTTTTAATATATGGTTTTGTGAAAATAACTAAAAAATCTAGAGCAATGCAGTTAATGAAGGGTATAATATTTTTAGTAATAGTAACTGTACTAAGTAGTGTATTTAAACTAAGAATATTAAATTTCATTTTAACATCTTTTATGACTTATGGAGTTATTGCACTGTTACTAATATTTCAACCAGAATTAAGAAGAGCTTTAGAGCAACTTGGATCTAGTACATTTACTAAAATGTTTGGAATAGATAAAAGTCTAAGAGATAAAACAAAAGAAGATATATATAAAGTAGTAATAGCAGTTCAAGAACTTGCTAAAACAAAAACAGGAGCACTAATTGTTTTTGAAAGAGATATTGGTTTGCAAGATATAGTTGAAACAGGAGTTGTACTTGATTCTGAAATTAGCCCTCAATTATTAGTAAATATATTTGTTCCCAAAACACCATTACATGATGGAGCAGTAATAATTGCTAATAATAAAATAACATCTGCTGCTTGTATATTACCTTTAACAGATGATAAAGATGTTGTAAAAGGACTTGGTACAAGACATAGAGCAGCAATAGGAATATCAAAAGAATCAGATGCAATAGCAGTTGTTGTTTCAGAGGAAACTGGAAAAGTATCAATAGCAAAAGATGGAACTTTAATAGTTGATGTGGAAGAAGATGCTTTAAAAAGAATTCTGATAAAAAATCTAGTTACTGCCAGATTTGGACCAGAAGTAAAGAAAGATAGGATATCTGAAATAAAAGGGAAAATGGAAAAGAAAAAAGAAAAAATAATTGAATATAGAAAATTAGCACAAGACAAAAAGAAAAATAATATAAACAAAAAAGAGAAAACAAATAAAAATTAAGTAAAAGTTTTTTATAAGTCTATCATCGTAGATAGAAGACTTTCCTAGAGTATAAAAATCAGGCGGGGATTCGTATGAATCACCTCCTGTTACAAAAATCTGAGTACAAATTTTCGTGAAACGTGATAGTAAATACAACAATGCATCTATTTATTCAGGAAGCTTGAGTTCTCTCCAACCAAGAACATCGTTCTTAGGGTCATATGTCGGCTGTGTTCTTCTTCTTATACCAAAATACACTTTTTTATCTTTGTGTTGCATAACTTGGTTAAGGTTAAGAAGTGAAAAAGAATAATGCACATACATAAAATTACCATAAGCACTCCGCAAGATTGGGACAGAACGAAAGACAATATAATAGTTGCCTACGCCTTTTTCATCTCCTGAAAAAAAGATTTGATGATGTTCAATAGCAAAACCTTTACAAGCGTAGACACAGTTAACATCTACTGGGGTAATGTAAAGAATATCACTTGTTGCATTTCCGCCCTTTAACAATCGACGGAAATTATGCATATCTGCTTCTTCGAGAATAGATACTCTATTTCTGTCGTAATTGCCTTTAAGCCGGAAATCTTTCACTTGGTTTACACCTCCTGCAATTTTTGATATAAATATTATATAATAAAATCTATAAAAAAACAAGACTAAAAACGAATAAAATAGATAAGTTTAAGAACTTTTTTTGAAAAGAAAATTGTAAAAAAATATACCAATATTTACTAACAAATAAAATTATGTAATAAAAACAAATTTTATAAAGAATAATATAAAAATAATGTTCACAAAAACTATATACAAAAATAATTTATAAAGATAAATTAAGTATAAAATTATTTCAGAAAGAAGAGAAAAAATGAAAAACATAAAATTAACAATAGAATATGATGGAAAAGATTATAACGGTTGGCAAAAGCAACCTAACAAATCAAATATTCAAGGAGAAATAGAAAAAGCAATAGAAAATGTAATTGGAGAAAAAGTTGATTTAATAGGTTCTGGAAGAACTGATGCAGGAGTAAATGCATTAAATCAAGTTGCTAATTTTAAAATTGAAAAAGATTTTCCAGTGGAAAAAATTGCAATTGCATTAAATTCTAGGCTAAAAAAATCTATTAGAATAAAGCGAGCAGAAGAGGTTGATGAAAACTTCCATAGCAGATATACTTGCAAGAAAAAAACATATGAATACACAATAAATAACTCGGAACAAGGAACAGCGATTTATAGAAATATGCAGTATCACTATCCAATTAAATTAGATGAAAAAAAGATGAATGAAGGAATAAAGTATTTAATTGGAGAGCATGATTTTAAATCATTTAAAGCAAGTCGGTACTAGTAGCAAGAGTAGTGTAAGAATAATCTATGATGCAAATGTAGAAAGAGAAGGAGATTTAATAAAAATAAGCTTAACAGGAAATGGATTCCTATATAATATGGTAAGAATAATTGCAGGGACATTACTAGAAGTAGGAGAAAACAAGATAAAACCAGAAGAAGTAAAAGAAATATTAGAAGCTAAAGATAGATTAAAAGCAGGAAAGACATTACCAGCAATAGGACTATGTTTAGTAAATGTGGTTTACGAATAAAGTTAACAAAATAGTAAGTTGGATAATATAATATAGCAGGGGGAAAATATATGATAGATCCAATCTTACTATTTTTTGTATTTCCTCTTGTAACAATAATATTTGCAATAGCTTTAGAAAACATTTTTAATAATCCATTTCTAGTAGCTGCAATAATATTTGCAATATTCTTAATAGTAACATTTACTGCATTTACAGAAGAATTTTTAATATATGCAATAGCATATGGAATCTTGGCACTAATTACTGCATTGATATATAGAACTATTAGAAACATAATTGATAGACTGGATGACCTAGATAACAACAATAATAATAATGGAAACAACAACGGAGGAAACAACAATGGTGGTAATAATGGTGGAAACAATTGCCCTAACACAAATGCATGTAGAGTATGTTGCTGTCAAAGACAGTTTTTAAGATGTTTGCGAGGAAGATAATACAAAATACACAAAAAGAGAAAGTTGGTTTTAAAGTGAATACTCACTTAGTAAACTTTCTCTTTTAAATATAAAATATTATATAAACTTAACATAATACTTAAAAATGATATTGAAAGATTATAAAGTTTATAATTTCAAATTTACAATAGTTACTCCATAATCTCCTTCGCCATACCCAGCAATATTAAAAGAATCTACATATTTTGATTTCTTTAAATATGAATGTATTCCTTCACGTAATTTTCCAGTTCCTTTACCATGTACTATCCTTACTTGATGCAAATGAGCCATTCTACAGTTATCTAAATATTTATCAAGTATTTGAATAGCAGAAGCAACATTTTCACCAATTAAATTTATCTCAGTCGATATGTTTCTAGACTGATTATTTGAAATATGAACTTTTCCAAAATTTTTATTATCAACTTTTTTAGAAGATTTATACTTATTATTTATTTCTAGTAATACACTTAAATCTAATCCATCTACATCAATATTATTTATTGAATTGTTTAATTCATTTCTAATGGAATTTGCTCTTTTTACATCATTTAAACCATTTAATTCTTTAATAGATTGACTTGCTTTTTCTTTTGCTGAAATTAGTATGTCTTTAGCTTCTCTTTTAGCTTTTTCTATTTTTTCTTGTTCTTTTAATAATTTTTCATTGTTTTGTTTTTCTAAATCTTTTCTTAAAACTTCTATTTGAGCTAAATTTTTCTCTATTTCTTTCTTTTCTTTTTCAATTTCAATCTTATCATCATTTATGTCCTTCATTAAAGTTTCTATATCAGTATCAGGTTTTGAAATAAGGGAGGAAGCTCTATTTATAATTTCATCAGAAATACCAAGTTTTTTACTAATTTCAAAAGCATTACTTTTGCCAGGGATTCCTAATAAAAGGTGATATGTTGGTTTTAAAGTAGATAAGTCAAACTCACAACTAGCATTTTCAAAACCATTATGTGTTATACAATAATTTTTTATTTCGTGGTAATGTGTAGTAGCAATAGTAAAAGCCTTTTTATTATTAAAAAATTCAAGTAAACTTATTGCTAAATTGGCTCCTTCTAGTGGGTCGGTTCCAGAACCAAGTTCATCAACTAATATTAAACTTTTATCAGTAAAATTATTTATAATTTGTACAATGTTGATAATATGCGAAGAAAATGTACTCAAAGATTCTTCAATACTTTGTTCATCGCCAATATCAGCAAAAATATTATCAAAAATTTTTATCTTACTGCAATCACTTACTGGAATACACAAACCAGCTTGAGCCATTGAACATAAAAGTCCAACAGTTTTTAGTGCAACAGTTTTCCCACCAGTATTGGGACCGGTAATAACCAATGTGCTAAAATCTTTTCCAAGTATAACATCTATCGGAACTACTTTATCCTTACTAATAAGAGGATGCCTTGCATTTTTTAATTCAATATAATTATCAATTTCAGGTTTAGTGCAATTGTAATCAATCATAAATTTAGATTTTGCTAAAATGAAATCCAGAGTTCCAATCACATTATAATCTTCTATTAAATTGCTGGTAATAGGAAATAGTAAAGCTGAAAGTTCCTCCAATATTCTTTCAATTTCCTTATTTTCATCAATAATTAAACTGTTTATCTTATTATTCATATCAAATATAGCCATTGGCTCAATATATACAGTAGAACCACTGCTAGAAGTATCATGAATAAAGCCTTTAACCTTAGATTTATATTCTTCCTTTATAGGGATAACATATCTATTATTTCTAATAGTTACAACTTGATCCATTATGTATTTTGAATACTCATTAGAATGCAATATATGATTTAGTTTTTCCTTAATTGAGACTTCCAAGCTTTTCTTAGTTTTTCTAATTGAACGTAAAGTGCTAGAGGCATTATCAGAAATCTCAGTTTCAGAGATAATACAATTAAAAATCTTATTTTCAATATCTAAATTTGAATATAGATTATGGAAATAATCTTTTAGATAAATTATTTCCATACTAGAATTTTTATTATAATCAATAAGATTCCTAGATATTTTAAGTAAGTTAGCCATTTCCAATAAAACTTTAGAATTTAAGGCCATACCACTTTGTAGTTTCTTAAATTGTATACTCAAATCCAAAATTTCTCCGATAGGAAAAGAACCATTTGAAGATACTAAGTTAGCGGCTTCATTGGTTTCATTTAAATATCTATTAACTTTATCATAATCAGTATATGGTTTTAAACTAACAGAAAGAGAGTTTCCTAAAAATGTCTGACAATACTCTGATAGCTTATCACATACTAGATTAAATTCTAATTTATTCAAATATTTCTCAATCATATTATATATTATAGCTCAAAAAGCCTTAAAAAGCAATACAAAACAAAAAGGTGCCCCTGGGAACTATTGCTCCCAGGGGCTAGAAAAGAGGAGGTGGGGAAGGAAACAGCTCGGCAAGTCAGAGGAAGTCTGAGCAAGGAGGAGGAATATGCCGAACTGTGGGGTAGGTATAAGTAAAATCTATCTCTTTCCATTTGATGAGAAGACTCTTCAATAAATCTAATTAAAAACTAATTTAAGTATAGCAGAAAAATGTCGAAAAGTCAATAGATTTATCGAAAATTAAAGAACCCCACCCGGAGCATATCCGGGTGGGGCCTTGTTGGAGGTAGAGACAAGCATGTCTCGGAAAATGGCTATGCAGTAAAATCTATACCTCTATGTGGTAAAATGAGAAAACTCATTGAAAACTAATAATGCCTAAGGCATTAACAATTACAGTTACTATTATAACATAGAAACTATATTATGTCAAGTGATTCCTCTATATAGCAATTTATATGATATTGTCTAATAAGTATGTTTCTATATTTTATATCTTCTTTGTTTATATCAAAATCTATAATAGAATCCTTTTTTACAGGAATCATATTATTAAATCCTAAAATTCCAAATCTTCCATTTTGTATTTTAAATATGAAAGTATTATTTTTCATTTTTTGGTGATTTGGTCTAGGGTGTTCCAAAGGAACATAATAATTAAAATCATTTATATTTAAAACAATTCCTAAGTATGGTCTTTTTTCAGAATAAATATCTTCTCTTTGAGGATTAAATTGTACTCTTTTATCAAAAGAATATAAATATTTTATGTAATTAACATCTATTTTGTATAATTTTAACTTATTCAATAAAACTCCTTAAAAACAAAAAGAGTGGGATAGTATAAAACTGCCCCAACTCTTTTATTACCTATTTTAGGCTAGGTCAACCTCTTTGAAAATACCCTATTTTAATATTAAAAATATTAGGCTAGGGGTTTCCTACTAAAAATATCAATTTACATTGATATTCATATCTAGTATATTCATTATACATAAAATTATTATATTTGTCAAATTTTTCTAAAAAAATTTTTGCAAGTTGTTATCAGTTGAAAAATAAAATTTTAGGTGGTATAACCCGAGTTTGCCACTTAAACTGACAAAAAGCAGGAGATAAAAATCCTGCTTTTATTGATAAATTGGGCATAATCAGC
>CANRBH010000018.1 GCA_947628825.1 uncultured Clostridia bacterium
ATGAAAATTTGACAAAAAAAATAAGCATTTATAATGCCTACATTGATTTTTATATTTTAAAAGTGTCAAATTCCCGTCACCATCTATATCTATTCCTAAATCTTTTAAAAATTTTTGTTTCATAGCTTACTCTCCTAAAAATTTTTCTTTATATATAATAACCTATTTACAAGAATTTTTCAAGTAATTTGATTAAAACAGTTGACAAATTAAATCAAAAAGTGTATTATAATTATTGTCAGTATTTTATGCGGATGTGGCGGAATTGGCAGACGCGCTGGTCTTAGGAACCAGTACCAACGGTGTGGGGGTTCAAGTCCCTTCATCCGCACCATATTTGTAAAAGAGATATTCCTTAAATTTTTAGGAATATCTTTTTTTATGTGCCTTGATTTTTATGTTAATTTATAATATAATCTTAATATGTCTAAGCACAAATACCATATATTTTGGAATTAATTTATTCTGAAAGGAGAATTTCTATGGCAAAAACCGAAGGAAAATTGGAGATAGTGCAGAAATACTATCTTCGGAAGGAAAGCGGTGAAATTGACTTCGAGCATCCCTATGACCTAATTCGTGAAACAAACCAAAAAGGCTTATACTACGTTCGGTTGAATGAACATATTGGCTACGTTGATGAGAAAGGAGAATTTGTTGTCCCTATTAGTTACGACTTCACAAGAACTACTTATAAAGGCGGAACAGAATACAATCATCCCGATTGGTATAATTATTACGATGATACAATGATAACCTTTGTTTATAAAGATAATGGCGTTGGAGTTATTAATAATAGTGGTGAAGAACTAGTCCCTTGTGAATTTGAAGATGTGGAAATATATTCATGGACTGCATCTAAGAGCTTTATTCCAGTAGCCCTTCCGTCTTGCGATAATAGTAAACTTGTTTGGGGAATGTATGATGTTAAAAACAAACGAGTTTCTGTTACTCCCCAATATGAAGAAATCAAAAAAGAGCAAAATGGGTACTCTTCTTTTAAAGAGAACGGTAAATGGGGAATTGTAGACTGTTCTACTGGAGTTGTAGTGGTACCAGCTATTTATCTACTTGATATGAATGTACCAGATACTGGAGTTGTGATAGCCTTTTTAGGAGGAACTTGGGACTATGGAAGAAAAGTAATATATGTAAATCCTGATGATTGCCAAGTTTTAGTTTTAAATGGTATCAATCAAACGCAAGTTGTTGTGTCTGGCTATGACTGGATTGAAGAATCTGGCCCTTCTGTAATGATGTGCAGGATAGGAAGCAAATACAAACCAAAACAAAAAGACAGTTTCAAAATCCTGAAAATGACAAATTATATTGGTATCGTCAAAAATGCCTCCTATAAAGCAGGTTATTTTTTGAAGGAAAGTGGAGAATTTGTAGAAGAATGGACTGTTGACTGTACATCCATTTACAAGCAGATTCATGCTAAATATCTTTCTGGTGGAACTTTCTTAGCTATGACCTATGATGGAAATGATATTCCTGTCACCGAAGAAATGAAACAAGAAATTCTAAAACGTATCAGCGAGGAATGATTTCCTTACTGAGAGCAAAAATTGTAAGGAGAGAATCAAAAATGGCAAATGAATTTTTGGCAGTCACGGATGGAACATTTACTTTGTCAGAAACTGAAAAGAAGAATCAATTTTATTTTTATCGGAACGATGGAGAAGTCTTAATCGGCATAGACCATGAGCCAATGGATTTGTATCAAACATACATTATGCACAAGATAGCAAGTGGTGAAATAGATCATGTTGTTATGAATAACATTTGTTTCGAAACATCTGATGATGGAAAGTGCATTAGATTAACCATTTATGGTATTGGTGAAGAACCAACTAAAAGTAACGATTTAAATGAAAGCAAAAAAAATCCAAGTTTCATAAAACGATTATTAGATAAAATTTTTGGTTAAATCTATTACATTATCAAATAATAATTACAATAATATGGGAAAATACTTTACAAATGTCACATTTTGTGCTATAATTAAGATTATCAAATTGTTTTAGAAAGAACAAGACTTTGTATTTTTCTTTTTCTATATTATTAAAAACCTTGGTTTATGTTTTGGCATTCCGTATCAAATGCATGCCTTGCTTTTTACCTTTTGCCAAAACTTTAAACATATCCGCCCATCAACCTGTTGTACGCGCTAAAATAGCGCTAATTCAATCCAGCTTGGAGGAGGTTTTCAGTAATGTGGCCTAGTGGTTTTACGTAGCAACGTTTCCTTTTTGCATCCAGCAAGTATTTTCAACCCGGGAAATTGTGTACAAAAATATCCGAAACGAAAATATTACCAGGTTTGCTTCAAAAATCTCGCCCCGGAAGAGTCTTTCTCTTCCGGGGTTTTTATATTCTAGGAAAGTCATCTATCGACGATGATAGACTTGACTATTATTTTTCTAACAATTTTTGCATTGTGTACCAAGCAAGTTCAGCACACTTAACTCTTGCTGGCATATTTGAAATATTTTGAAGCGCTCTCGCTTCTTCTAATTTATCTAATTCTTCCTCAGTTACATCTTCTCTTTTAATCATTTTAATAAATATGTTTATTAACTCTATTGCTTCTTCTTTTGTCTTTCCCTTTAATAAGTCACACATTATTGAAGTTGATGCTTGTGATATAGCACAACCGTGCCCTGTAAATGCCAAATCTTCTATAATATTTCCATTCATTATTATTTCAAGTGTAATGTCATCTCCGCAACTTGGATTATGCCCATGTTCTTTATCTGTTGGATTTACAAGATTTTTCTTATTAAATGTTTCTGTACTATGTTGCATTATTATATCTGTATATATTGAATCTAAATTATCCATTGCAAAATCCTTTCTAAAAATATTTGATTTTCTATTGACTTTTTATAGTTGTTCTTTTATTTATTGATCCATTTAGCAAACATATCTCTAGTTTTTATTAAAGCATTTATAAGCTTATCAACATCTTCTTTTGTGTTGTATATATAGAAGCTTATTCTACAAGTCGAATCTAACCCCATATATCTTAAAAGAGGTTGTGCACAGTGGTTTCCTGAACGTATGCATACGTTTTCGCTATCTAAAATACTAGCAACATCATGTGGATGAACTCCATTAACATTAAACGATATAACACTTGCATGTTTGTTTAAATCTTTTGGTCCATATACTGTTATGAAATCTAGTTTACTTAACTGCTCCATAGCATATGACATCAACTCTTTTTCTATTTTTTCAACATTTTCTATTCCAATATTGTTTAAATAATCTATTGCTGATGATAAGCCAACTGCTCCACCAACATTTTGTGTTCCTGCTTCAAACTTAGTTGGTATTGGAGCAAATGTAGTTTCTTGTTCATAAACATACTCTATCATATCTCCACCATATAAAAATGGTTTCAATTTTTCTAGTAATTCTTTTTTACCATATAAAACACCAATTCCTAATGGTGATAACATTTTATGTCCCGAAAATACTAAGAAATCTGCATCTAAGTCTGTTACATCAACCTTCATATGTGGAACAGATTGTGAAGCATCAACTACAACAATAGCTCCTATGCTATGTGCTTTCTTTACAATTTCCTTTACAGGATTTATTGTTCCTAAAACATTTGATACTTGTGTTATACCAACAACTTTAACTCCCGGAACTATTTTCTTATCTATTTCTTCATAAGGAATCTCTCCCTCACTATTTATATACATATATTCAAGTTTAGCACCTGTTTTTTGAGATACAAATTGCCATGGTACTAAATTTGAATGATGCTCCATTATTGATAAAACAATTTTATCATTGTTTTTTAGATTTTCAATACCATAACTATATGCTATTAAGTTTAAACTTTCTGTTGCATTTCTTGTAAATACTATTTCTTCAGGATATGTTGCATTTATAAAATCAGCAACTTTTTTTCTTGCTTCATCATAAACTTCTGTTGCTTTAATACTTAATCTATATGCTCCTCTATGAGGATTAGCATTTTCTTCTTCATAATATCTATCAACTGCTCTTATAACCTGAGTAGGTTTTTGAGTAGTTGCACCACTATCTAAATATGTTATTTCCTGATTATTTAATATTGAAAAATCTTTCTTTATTTCAGAACTTGTCATTTAAAATATTCCTTTCTCTATTTGTTCAACTATCTTATTTTCTAAATCTTCGTCATCAATTTCTTTTATTATTTTATTAAAATTAGCTTTTACAATTAGCTTTTTGCTATCCTCATAAGAAATACCTTTTGTCATTATATAAAATAATTTTGATTCATCTATTTTTCCTGATGAAACTCCATGTTCTCCTTCTACATTTTCTTCCTTACATAAAAGCATTGGTAATGATTTTGATTTTGCTTCATCAGATAATATCATACAATTTTCATTTTCTATGCCTTTTGATTTTTCGCATCCTTGTTTGAAATCAATTGTTCCCTTAAAATTTTTATGTGATTTTCCGCCTATTGCTCCTTGTACTTCTATATCACATTTGCTAGACTTGCCATAAACTTCTATATTATAGTTTATGTCAATTACATCTTTATCTGTTCCTAAATAAATCGTTTTTAAATTATTTTCTGAAAAATCACCTATCATCTTAGCATAATAATTTGAAATCTTAGTTTTACCACTTGTCTCAGCTAAAATGTAATCAACTTTTGCATTATTTTCTATATTATTTTCTATTGCTATAAAGCTGTCAGATTGCTTACTTATCATATTAGCAATTATCACTTTTAAGTTAGAATTATCTTTTGCAAAAGTTTCTTGTTTTAGATAATGAAAATATCTTTCTTCATTTTCACCAGTATATCTTAATATAAATTCAGCTTTTGAATCTTTTTCCATTATTATTTTAATGTTATCAATAAGAATACTGTTGTCATCATCAAAATCAAAATTTATAATTACTGGTTTAGTTAGCTCTATTTCTTTTGGAACAGTAATATTTAAAGTATAATTTGTATTTAGTTCAAGTCCTATTCTAGAAGATTGTTTTACTTCCATACCAATATTGTCTACAACTATTTTGTCCATTTCATAAGACATTATCATAGCATTGTCAAACTCTTTTACTTTTGGAATATCTAATTCTAAATCAATATTATTTATTCCAAAATTTCTTGCTGTTCTTACTGGTGTTTGGTTTAATGTATATCTCTCCATTAGTTTTATTGCCCCTTTGTTTTTATATTTTTCGTACTATAAATACGAAACTTTTTTAACCTATACTTCCTTCTAATTCTAAGTTTATTAAATTATTCATTTCAACTGCATACTCAAGTGGAAGTGCTTTAGAAATTGGGTCTGCAAATCCTCTTACTATCATTGCTCTTGCTTCTTCTTCTGATATTCCTCTTGTCATTAAATAAAATATAGCTTGGTCTGATATTTTTCCTATTTTAGCTTCATGTGAAAATTCTACATCTTCATTTTCTATATTATTTGTTGGAATTGTATCAGAACGCGAAAAACTATCCAACATAAGAGATTCACAAGACACTGTAACTTTAGAATTTTTAGCTCTTGGTCTAATATTTACATTACTTCTAAAAGTGCAAGCTCCTCCATCTTTTGATATTGATTTTGAATTTACAACAGATGATGTATTTTCTGCATTATGAACTATCTTAAGTCCAGTATCTAGGTTTTGTCCTTTTCCTGCAAAAGAAATTCCTGTAAATTCACATTTAGCATTTTCACCATTTAAAATACTCATTGGATAAAGCATTGATATTTTAGAGCCAAAAGAACCTGTTACCCATTCTATTTTTCCATTTTTCTCTACTACAACTTTTTTAGTATTTAAGTTCATCATATTTTTTGACCAGTTTTCTATTGTAGAATATCTTAAAAAGCTATTTTCTTTTACAAATAATTCAACACATCCTGCGTGAAGATTTATTTCATTATACTTTGGTGCAGAGCATCCTTCTATAAATTGAAGTGATGATCCTTCATCTACAATTATTAATGTATGTTCAAACTGTCCTGCTCCTGGTGCATTTAGTCTAAAATATGATTGAAGCGGAATATCAACTTTTACTCCTTTTGGTACATATACAAAAGAACCTCCTGACCAAACTGCATAATGAAGTGCAATAAACTTGTGGTCTGTTATTGGTACACATTTTGTAAAATATTCTTTAACTAAATCAGGATATTCTTTAACTGCTGTGTCAAAATCTGTATATATTACTCCTTGTTTTACTAATTCATCTTTAATGCTATGATATACTATCTCAGAATCATATTGTGCTCCAACTCCAGCTAAAGACTCTTTTTCTGCTTCTGGTATTCCTAAGCTATCAAAAGTATTTTTTATATCATCTGGTACATCAGCCCAAGATTTTTTCATATCTGTTTTTGGTCTAACATATGTTGCTATTTTGCTCATATCTAATTCACTTAAATCAGGTCCCCATGTTGGCATTTCTAATTTTTCATAGATTTCCAATGCTTTTAATCTTAAATCAAGCATCCATTTAGGCTCATTTTTTTGTTTAGATATATCTTTAATAACATCAGGTGTTAGTCCAATTGTCTTATAGCTGTATTCATCTTTATTTTTTATATCATATATGTTTCTATTAAATTCTTCTACCTTAGTCTTTGACATCTTAAATCCTTTCGTAATTTGCAATTAAATCTTCTCTTAGCTTTCAATTTTAATCAATGATTACATCTAGCTTGTCTTTTATTTTATAAAACTTGCATACCCTTCTTTTTCTATTGTATTTGCCAACGAAGAATCTCCTGTTTTAATTATTTTACCATCAACTAGAATGTGAACATAGTCTACTTTTATTTCTTGCAAAATTTTAGTTCCATGAGTTATTATTAAAACTGCATTTTCATCTGTTTTATACATACTGATTCCTTTTGACACAGTTTTAATTGCATCAACATCAAGTCCAGAGTCTGTTTCATCTAATATTGCTAGCTTTGGATTTAATGTAAGCATTTGCAAAATCTCATCTTTCTTTTTTTCTCCACCTGAAAAGCCAACATTTAAATCTCTTGTACTATATGAAGGATTCATATTTAGCTTTTTCATATTTTCTTCAAGCTCCTTCTTAAAGCTAAATATCTTTACTGGCTCATTATCTCTTGCTGTTTTTGCAGCTTTTAAAAAGTTGGTAACAGAAATTCCTGGAACTTCCTCTGGTGTCTGAAATGACATAAAAATTCCTTTTTTAGCAATTTCATCTGTTTTTAATCCTTTAATATTTTCACCATCAAATTCAATTTCACCACTAGTAATTCTATATTGTGGATTGTTCAAGATAATATTTGCTAAAGTTGACTTTCCAGCTCCATTAGGCCCCATTATTACATGAACTTCACCTTTATTTATTTTTAAATTTAAACCCTTTAATATTTCTTTTTCTCCTGCATTAGCATATAAATCTTTAATATTTAATAATTCCATTTTGCTTATTCCTTAATTTTATTTGAATTTTTAGAAAATTCATAAACTTAAAAAGTTAGATTTGTCTAACATTATAATATTACCATGATACACTTATTTTGTCAATGAAATACAAAAAATATTTATGATTTTGCTAGACTTTTTTTTATTTGTATGCTAATATAATATGTATATGCCGATATGGCGGAACTTGCTGAGGCTGTTTGAGCAAAGCGAATTACAGCGTCAGTATGTGTAGCCATAAGCCTTATATCCTTATTATTATACAAGCCGATATGGCGGAACTGGTAGACGCACTAGACTCAAAATCTAGCGAGAAATCATGTGGGTTCGAGTCCCACTATCGGTACCAAATATTTATTTTCTAGAAAATCATTCTATTTAATGAGTGATTTTTTATTTTTTTATAAAATACTTAAAAAACTGTTGACTTTTGCGAACATTTGTTTTATAATTATAGTAATTTCTTAAAAATATATTATAAAGATGATACAGTTGAAAAGAAAGAATAATAATTTTAAGTCATTTGAAGATATTAAACACATTGATGAAAAAGGTAATGAATTTTGGTATGCTAGAGAACTTATGAAAATTTTAGAATATAATAAGTGGGAAAATTTCGAAAAAGTAATCAATAAAGCTAAAAATGCATGTGAAAATAGCGGTATTAGTGCATTTGAACATTTTCCTGACGTTAGGAAGTTGTCAAAACGTGCTAATAATGCTGAAATTGAAATCAAAGATTATGAACTTACTCGTTATGCCTGCTATTTAATAGCACAAAATGGAGATAGTAGAAAAAAAGTTATAGCTTTAGCACAAACATATTTTGCAATACAAACAAGAAAGCAAGAAATTACAGAAAAGGAATACAGTTTATTAACTGAAGATGAAAAAAGATTTTATCAAAGAAATTTAACAAGGAAAGGAAATTATTCACTTAATCAAGCAGCTAAAAAAGCAGGAGTTAAAAATTTTGATAAATTTCATAATGCAGGATATAAAGGTTTATATAATGGAGAAACAGCTGATGATATTGCTAAAAGAAAAGGATTAAGATATAGAGAAGACATTTTAGATAATATGGGAAGTGAAGAACTTGCAGCTAATTTGTTTCGTATTACGCAAACTGAATCAAGATTGAAAAGGGATAAAGTTGATACTGAAAAGAAAGCTTGTAATACTCATAATAAAATTGGTAAAATAGTTAGAAATGCAATTAAAGAAGCTGGACGGAACAATGCCGGAAAATTTACCAACACCTAAGAAAAGTTTAAAACAATTAGAAAAAGAAAACATTAAACAATTGCAATGATAATCTACATTTAACCTGAGTATTACCATTGATAACCATCCACGGGTATAACCCGTGGTTTACCCTTGAAGTTAATAATAGCCTGTATGGATGAATTTATTTTTTCTTCATACAGGCTATTGATATTTGCATACTTTTTGAAATTATTTTATGAAAATATAGTATTTATTAATTTTTATACAATACATCTATATCTACATCTCCATTTATACCATCAATTCTTCCTGTATTGCAAAATTGCCATAAATAATATTTATTATCATAATCAGTTTCTTTTGTATAATGTGCAAGCCATACATTTTCAAATCTATCAGTATACCAAACTCTTTGTAAATAATTTCTACTTCCATATAAAGAACCAGTAAATCCTCTATCTTCTATTGTCTTTACAAATGTTTCAGCAACTTTATTTATATCATAAAAACTCATATTGCATTTTACAAAAGAGTTCCAGCTTTCCCAGTCAAATGCAACTGGCAATTTAATATTATATCCTTTTAAATTATCTGCAACCCAATTTGCTTGTTTTTCTGCTTCTTCTTTTTTCTTAGCATATGAATAAAAATATATTCCTACATCTAATCCTTCTTCTTGTGCACCTTTAATGTTTTCTAAAAAATATGGGTCTAAAACATGGTCTGCATCATAGTCTTTTTGATACCCTACTCTTATAATAGCAAATTCTGCTCCTGCTTCTTTTACCTTTTTCCAATCAATATTACCTTGCCATTGAGATACATCTATTCCTATGCTTGTATTATCATTTTTATATCTACTTATTGCATCTGAAAAAGTTATTTTACTTGCTGTTTGTGTATTTCCAGTTGTAGACTTTACAACTTTTAATGTAAAATCTTGTGATGATTCATTTCCACTTTTATCTTTTATACTAAAATTTAATTTATAATCTCCAACTGTATTTAAATCATATTCTCCTATTATTTTTCTTTCAGGAGTAGAGTCACAATTATCTCCACTAAATATAAGGTCAGTTACATTTCCCGTATATCCTTGTTTTACAGTTACTGTGTCATTCATATATATCATTGGTTTTGTAGTGTCTACTATTGTTATATCCACAGACTTTGTTTTATTTTTGTTTCTAATGCTTTTATAATTAAACTGAAATGTATTAGTACCTAACTTTGTTGTGTCTACATATACATCATCCTCAAGTTTTCCTTGTATGCTTGAGATTATTTCTGAAACTTTTACTCTAGAATCAAATTCAAATGTCAAATTGTCTTTAAAGCTAATTGCTACAGCATCCTCTTCTTGTTCTTTTTTTTTATCTATATAAAAATATACTCCTAGTCCAATTGCTGTAAGTAATAAAATTATTATTAAAAAATAAATTATTTTTTTCATTTATTTCTTGTATAATCAACTATATAAAAATATTGATTAATTCCCTTCTTTTAAATTTTTTGTATTTTTAATGTTATTTTAAACTATTTTGTATAATTTTATCACATTATTTTTTAATGTTGAATAAATTTAATAAAATTTTAAGAATTTTATAAATGATAACTTCAGAAAAACTCCCCAAAGCATTGCTTCAGGGAGCTTTTACTAAATTTTTTTAGAAAGGAGTATCGCCTTCATCATCATCTACCAGAGCACCAGGAAGTCCTTCATCTTCGCTGTGTTCTTCAAGCCATTTTTTTGACTTTTTGAAAGCTTTAGGCATCAATTTTTCCATAGATTTCATAATTTGTTTGACAAATTTAGAAATACTTGTTTCTTTTTCTCCATCTTCGCCCAAAACCTTTTTGATAAACTTCTTGCCATAGACAAATGCAATCACCAAGAGAATCATTGCCATCACGGCAAATTTAATTGCATTTTGACATTCTTCTTTGTCATCGAGATCAATATCGAACTTGTCGGCAATGAAAAGTTTAGCCATTTCCAGATAGACTTGGACCTTATTATAAAGGTCACCACCTGTGGTGATAAGCTTCTGTTTTGCTTTCTCAAACCAGTCAGGATTTCTTGTTATAATATACATGAAAATGATAGAAATCGCTACCGGGAACAGTTCCTCAAACTTCTTGTCAAAGCTACTTGACTTTTTACTTGCTTCTTCTACCCTTTGAATACCATCTTCAAGACTACCGTTTTTGATATTGTCTACCAAGAAATGCTTGTCAAACTGCTTAAGACCATAAAGTACAAGAAGACCTTTGCCGATGGAAATAATATCATCAACCCGAGCTTTATTCTTCAAGAAGTCAAGTTCAATGCCGAGATTGTTTTTGCAGAATTCATCAATGTTATCAGCATTAAATTTGCAATCCCTTTTGTTCAGAATCTTGTATGCCAAGTAAATTGAAGTAGCAAATACCAAGAATCTAACAGCAGGTTTGTGTTCTTCAACTGTTTTCTTGAGAAGTTCTACATTTTCCTTGGGCGGATACTCATAGAGCCTGGTAAGAACAGTTTCCTTTTTTACTGGAACATTTCCAGCTTGCTTAAGTTTCGGTTCCTGTTGAGTCATATTGTCCTCCTCTTGTTGTTCACACATAGTATTGGTGTTTTCATCGGAGTCTGTCGAATCATCATCAGCATGATTTTCTCGTTTTTTTTCTTCTTTATCACTTTGATCATCTTGAACTTCTTCTTCTTGATTCATTGAAATGATTTCTTCCCAATCTGTATCTGTATAGAAAAATTTTAAAGGTACTGTTATTACTCCATTTGATGGATCCATATGCTGATAAAGATAGCATTTATTACTGCAACTCACATCACAGTAACTTTTTATTTTGCTATAATTATAATCTTCTAACTCATCAGACTTCAGTATTATAGTAATACTTTTCTCACTTTGGGATTTTTCAATTTCATGAAAGCCGTAAAAGCCAATTGTTACATTTAATTCAAGATTTTCACATGCTGTATATCTGCTTTTTATCCAAACTCCATTTTCAGAAAACTCAACATTTAAGCTGGTTTTATCTCCCCACATTTGAGCGCAACGTAATGTTAAATTTCCCGTTGTATCGGATTCCACACGATGTTTTTCTCCACAAAAGGGACAAAGAAACGAATGAGGTTTCAAACGCATAATTGCACTGTTCATTACAAAATTTCCTCCTCAAGTATTTTTTTATGTAATTTTTAAAAATTTTGTAATAATGCTCCTTTCTATTTTAGATATATTTTAGTTTATATCCTTTAATACATAAAAGAAAGTTTTCTTAAATATAAAAAATGCGCTAAATAATGCAAATATTATATACTTTTTTACATAAAAAGTAAAGCTTTTTTGCTTAAAATACTGGATTTTTCTTTGATTTTATGTTATAATAAATATATGGTTGTTACTAAAACTTTTAGAAAGGATTTTTTATATTATGAATAATAAAAATGAAATAATAATAAATAATATAAAAACTACTATGGAAATGGAAAATCAATTCTTAACTGATAAAGATGTTAATGTTTTAAACGATTTTGCAAATAATAAAATTACTATGGAAGAAGCTATTACAAACATTAAAACAGATACCATCTCATCATTTAAGAAAATGACTTTCTAGTATTTTAGTGTACCTTTTTAAAGTATAATCAAAGGAGAAACTTATGTACGAAGCAAGAAATTCAATATATTGTTATGAAAATTCAAACATACTTATAAATAAATTAGATATAAAAGATCCAGTAATTCTTTCAAACTATGAAAAGCAAGTTGTTGCAATTAAACTTTTGGCTCTTCATAAGAAAGGTATTACTGGAGTTTTTGATGTTAATCATTTTGTCAGCATACATAAATTTTTATTTGAAGATATTTACCCTTTTGCCGGCAAATTTAGATTAGAAAATATTGCTAAAGATAGTTTTAGTTTTGCAGATTATCAATACATAGATACTGAAATTGTTAAATTATTTGATAAGCTAAAAGAAGAAAATTATTTAGAAGGATTAGACAAACTAAATCTTTCTAAAAGACTAGCTTATTATTGGGCTGAACTTAATGTTCTTCATCCTTTTAGAGAAGGAAATGGTAGAACAACTAGAGAATTTTTAAGACAACTTGCTCTTAAAAATGGATATAGTCTAGACCTTCAAAATGTTGATACAAATGAGCTTTTAGATGCAAGTATCAAATCAGTTTTTGATGAAAATGAACTTGCTGATTTACTATATAAAATTTTAGATAACTAAGAAGTAGAAGATTTTATTCTTCTACTTCTTCAAATTGTGAATTATAAAGTTTTGCATATTCACCATTTCGTGCTAATAATTCTTCATGATTTCCTTGTTCAACAATATCTCCATGTTGCATTACTAATATTAAATCAGCATTCTTTATTGTTGATAATCTATGTGCAATTATGAAACTTGTTCTTCCTTTCATTAAATTATCCATAGCTTCTTGTATCTTTATTTCTGTTCTTGTATCAATGCTTGAAGTTGCTTCATCTAAAATTAGTATCTTTGGATTTGCTAGAATTACTCTTGCTATTGTAAGTAATTGCTTTTGTCCTGCTGATATATTTGATGTTTCCTCATTAAGTACCATATCGTATCCATTTGGAAGTGTTTTTATAAAATGATGTACATTTGCTGCTTTTGCCGCTTCTATAACTTCACTATCTGTTGCATCTGGTCTTCCATACTTGATATTTTCTTTTACTGTTCCATTAAATAACCAAGTATCTTGAAGTACCATTCCAAATAATGCTCTTATATCTCCTCTATCATATTCTGCAATATTATTTCCATCAATATAAATTGCTCCATCATTTAAGTCATAGAATCTCATTAAAAGTTTAACCATTGTTGTTTTTCCAGCACCTGTTGGTCCTACTATTGCAATCTTCTGTCCTTCTTTTACATCAGCATTGAAGTCATTTATTATTATTTTGTCATCATCATATCCAAACTTAACATTTTCAAATTTAATGTTTCCTTTTAAATCGCCAACCTTTTTAGCATTTTTAATATGTTGTACTTCTTCTTTTTCTTCTAAGAAATTAAATATTCTTTCAGAAGCTGCAGCCATTTCTTGTAATACAGCTGATATTTCAGCAACTTGTGCTATTGGTTGATTGAATTGTCTGCTATATTGTATAAATGATTGTATATCTCCAACTGTAATTCTACCTCTTATAGCAAAATATCCACCTAATATTGAAACTGCAACATATGATAAATTTCCTAAAAAGTTCATAATTGGTCTCATTAGTCCTGATAAAAATTGAGCTCTCCATCCTGCATTATATAATTCATCATTTTCTTTTTCAAAAGCTTTAATAGTTTTCTCTTCACCATTAAATGCTTTAATAATATTAAATCCACCATAAGCTTCTTCAACTCTACCATTTACATGTCCTAGATAATCTTGTTGGTCTTTGAAGTATTTTTGCGACTTCTTTACTATAATTCCAACCATTCCAGCTGTAATTGGCAAAATTATTAAAGATATAAAAGTCATTGGAACACTTATTGAAAGCATCATAACTAAAATACCAATAACCGTACATATTGAAGTTATGATTTGAGTTATACTTTGATTTAAACTCATAGAAAGAGTGTCTATATCGTTAGTAATAATTGATAATATTTCTCCATCTGTTTTTGTATCAAAAAACTTCATTGGTAATTTATTTATTTTATTAGCTAAATCATTACGTATTCTATATGTCATTTTCTGTGATACATTTGTCATAACAAAACCTTGGATAGCAGAAAATGTTGAGCTTATTACATATATAGTTATAAGTGTTAATAAAATATGTGCAATATTTTCAAAATTTATTCCTGATCCACCTGACAACTTACTCATTAAACCTGTATATATTTCTGTGGTTGCATTACCTAATATTTTAGGACCTACTATTGTAAATATAGTGCTTCCTATTGCAAATATTATTACAATAAGTAACTGCCATTTATAATCTATTAGATAATTTTTTAAAAGTTTTCCCATTGCACCTTTAAAATCTTTTGCTCTATCTAATCCATGATTCTTAGATCTTGGTCTCATTGGTCCTGGCATAGGCTTTACACTCCTTTCTTTTTAAGTTCTTCTTCAGATAATTGAGAAGTTGCTATTTGCTTATATGTTTCACAGTTTTCTAAAAGTTCTTCATGTGTTCCTTTTCCTACAATCTTGCCTTCCTCTAAAACTATGATTTGTTCAGCATTTAAAATTGTGCTTACTCTCTGTGCTACGATTATTACTGTTTTTCCTACTGTTTTTTCTTTTAATGCTTCTCTTAAATTTCTATCTGTTTTTAAATCTAATGCTGAAAAGCTATCATCAAAAACAAATATTTCTGGGTCTATCGCTAGTGCTCTTGCTATTGATAGTCTTTGTTTTTGTCCACCTGAAACATTGTCCCCACCTTGTGCAATTTCTGACTTATACTTATTTTCTTTTGTATTTATAAATTCAACTGCTTGTGCTATGTCTGCTGCTTTTTCCATTTCTTCATTTGAAATGTTTTTTCCATATTTAATATTTGACTCTATTGTTCCTGAGAAAAGCATTCCTTTTTGTGGTACAAATCCAATTTTTTTACGTAGTTCTTTTTGTGGTACATCTTTAACATTTGCACCATCAACTAAGATTTCTCCTGATGTAACATCATAAAATCTTGGAATTAAATTTATAAGTGTTGATTTTCCACTACCTGTACTTCCAATTATTGCTGTAGTTTCTCCTGGTTTTGCAGTAAAGGTTATATCTGCTAATAATTCTGTTTCTGCATCTGGATATTTAAAAGATACATTTTTAAATTCAACTAATCCTTTTTTGTTTTCATCAAACTTAGCTTGTTTATCTTTAGGTTTATCTACAATAGATGGCTCAGTTTCTAATACTTCATTTATACGATTTGCTGATACTGACGCTCTTGGAAGTATTATTGAAATCATTGAAATAAACAAGAAGCTCATTACAATGTGCATTGTGTATTGTAAGAATGCCATCATATTTCCAACTTGCATTACGCCTTCATTAATATTGTGTCCTCCAACCCATATTATCAAAATCATAATACTTTGCATTATAAACATCATTAAAGGCATCATTAAACTCATTACTTTATTAACAAAAATACTGTTTTTCATTAAATCTTGATTAGCCAAATCAAATCTTTTTTCTTCTCGTTTTTGAGTATTAAATGCTCTTATTACAGGAATACCTTTTAGTATTTCACGAGATACTTGATTTAGTTTATCTATTAATGTTTGCATAAGTTTAAATTTAGGCATTGTTGTTGCAAATAATGTTCCTACTACAATAAGTATTAGAAGTATTGCTAATCCTATAATCCAAGCCATTGAAAAATTACTTGATGTTACTACTGCAATAAATCCTCCTATTGCCATAATTGGCGCGTAAACAACAACTCTAAAAAGCATTGCTAAAAGGTCTTGTATTCTTTGTATATCATTTGTATTTCTAGTAATAAGTGATGCTGCACTAAATTCTTTAAACTCTGTGTCTGAGAAACTTAACGACTTCTTAAATACTTTTTCTCTAAGTGTTTTTCCTAATTTAGCTGCTACTTTAGATGAAAATAGCATTATTAAAATTGCAGATGCCATACTTACTAAAGCAACTCCAAGCATTTTTAGACCTGTTTTCATTATGTATCCATTAGATATTTTTGTTGTATCTAATCCAATTGCCTCATATTCTGTTTTAACAAATTCCTTTGCACTTTGATCTGCTATTGTATCCGACATAGCAGATGTTTTACTATCTATTTGTTCAATTATTTGACTTGTAACTTCACTAGGAAGCATCTTTATTATATCTATTAAATTTCCTGTTTCAAGAAAATATGCCATTCTATCTGAAGTCATTATATTACTGTTTATTGCTTCGTTGTTTGCTATACCAGTTGCTATCTGATTGTTTTCTATGCCATTTTGAGTTACTTCACTACTAATTACTTCACTATTTTGAGCTGTTAGCATTTGTTTCATTGATTCTTTTATTTGTTTTTGCACTTCTTCATTTTGCAATAAATTAAGTATCATTAAAGGCTTTTCTAAATTTTTATTAAGTTCATTTAGTTCATCACTTGATATATTTTTTAAAACATATATATCTTCGCTTTCTAGTAATGGATATTCTCTTATGTTTTCCTCATTTTTTTCTAATAGCTCATATTTATCCATTATTTCATCATCAGCTTCTGTAAAGTACATTACATTATCAAGAGATGATTTTCTAATAACTTGTGGTGATGTGTTTTCAATTCCACTTTGCTGTATTCCAACATTTACTATTTCTGATGTGAAGTCTGGAAGCTTTAAATCAGCAGATGCTTGAATACATAAGAGTATAATTATTGAAAGTACAAGTACCCATGATTCTTTAAGATTTTTTAATACTTTTAACATGTTAAACTAAAAACTCCTTTTGTTATTTTTACAACATATATATTATATTTAATCTAAAAATTTTTGTCAATGTAATTTGTCCCTTAAAATGTAAATTTTTAGTGAACAAAATTCTTCTATTTTAGTAGATTTTTATAATTATCTTCTTTCCACAAAAAAATTAAAAGATTGCTTATAATTTATTAAACTATAAACAATCTTTTTTTCTTATTTTTTACTGTATTTTTCCTTATTGATTATTATTTGGGTTGAATTTTTGTTATTTATTTAATTTTTCTATTGTTTTATTTTATGATTTTTCTTTTGTTATAATCACTAATTCTTTTTCTCTTTTTTATAGTATATAATATAGTCTGAATTATCGCAATTCATAACTATTTCATATTCATCTTTTATGTTTTTTCTTTCATCTTCTGTTAAAGAATCTCCTAAATCAATTTCTTTATAATCATCTTCTGGAGATAAACTTTGTATTATTTCATCAATAATGCTTTCTTCTTCATCATCTGGATTTTGAATGTCTTTGACCAATTTGTATCCCTCGATTTTCTTTATTTTATACTTGATATTGCTTCCTTCATTTCCAACTATCTTATCTTCCAAAAGTACATCATTAGTATCAAAATCAACATATTTTACACTAACTATAATACTAGGTTTATAATAGTAGTAAATGTATTTTGTATCTTCATCAATTACTCCATTAACATTTTCAGAAGTTCTTGTTAGCTCATAGTTAGAAAATTTTTTAGGCAAAGTATTATATTCTTCTCCATATGAATAAACTTTTATCTCATCTTGTGAAAGTTTTTGATTTGTAAATTCATCTATATAAGACACTATTACTTTTCCTGTTTTATTATAGATAAACTTTATTTCATTATCTCCTGCATTTAGTCTTATATTGCTAATTTTATTTTCACAAGTAAAGCCACTTATTTCTTTTGGAGTAATTTCAGTACTTTTTCCTTCATAGCCTTGTATTTCACTGCTTGGAGCTATTTCTTTTCCTGTCAATTTATCAATATATTTTATGCTCAAATTTGCATTTTTAGCATATTTATATTTTACAGTAATTGCTTCTTTTTGCAATAATCCTTCCTGATTGCCTGTGGTTTCAACAAGTGTATAATCAGATATTTCTTTTTTTAAATCACTTGCATTATAATTATCATTTATCATTCCTGATATTTTTTCTGGGATTGCTAGTGTTTTATTAGAATTAAAATCAACATATTCTATATTAACACCATTTGAAGGTAAATCAATTTTTAATGTCTTATTTTCTGAAAAATTTTGATTATTATCAACCGTTTTGATATGTAGATAATAGTTTTTGTTCCAATCTAAATTCTGTACAACTATTGGAGAATCATCAATTTTATTAACTTTATTTTCTGCTTGGTCTTCCTCATTATTAGTTATCTTATAACTATATCCTAAAAAACCTGATTCAGCATAAAAATTTAAGTTCTCTTTTCTGTCATTATTTTCAACTATATATTCATAGTTATTTCCATTATCCTTCGGCTTGTTAAAACTGATTATTACATTGTTTTCTAATACTTTTGTTTCAATACTTTCTATGTTGTCAGGCGCCTTTGTATCTTGAGTAATTATTTCTACCTCTTTTTTGGTTTTGTTATTATTTTCTGATACTATGTTTTTTTCTTGGGATGTATCATTTGCTTCATATACTTTGCTACCTGCTTTTACTTCTATTATAGAAGATTTTGATGTTGTTTCTTTTACGCTTGCAATATTTATTTTTGAGTTTATATTTATCTTTAGCATTATTAAAATTGTAATTATGAGAATAATCGCTAATATAATTTTCATCTTTCGTTTAAAGTTAATACCCATACACGTTCTCCTTTCATTTTTATTTCATATTTTGGCCAGATATGATTTTAATTTGGTATTACCAAATTATGGTTATATTATAAATGTTATTTTTTTAGTTGTCAATATTTTTTGCTAATTTTTTACAATTATTTTTAAAACATGATAAAATGCACGTTAAAAAATATATAAATGCTTTTCTAGAATGTTTTTTATTTTGTATCAACGATTAAATAAAATAAAAACCCCTTACGTCTATATAACATTTAGGGTTTTTATATCATTAACTTTAAATTGACTAACATTTTTAGTTTTTATAGTGTTTCTAATATAGGAGGAGCTACTTGTTTCTTTCTTGAGACAACACCCTCTAAGAACATAGAGTCATTTTCATCTATTTTCTTATTAAATGCTTTTTCTACAACTTCTCTATCATTTCCTAAAACTATTGCTTTTGAATTTGTGTTTATTATATCTGTAACTAATAGCATATATACATCTAGTTTTTTGTCTGATATTTCTTTTTCCATAGCAAAAGCTAATTCTTCTTTTCTTGCAAATACATCATTTATATCTGCTGTATTTACTTGAGCTATTACAAGTTTTTTGCCTTTTTCTGAAAACTCTTTAGCATCTAGATTTATTACTTCTTCTGCAGAATACATACTTAAATCAGTTCCTGCTTTTAGCATTTCTAGTCCATATTCTTCAGCATTTACTTCTGCTATTTTTTCTAACTCACTATATGCTTCTTTATCTTTTTCAGTACATGTTGGTGACTTTAATAATAGTGTATCTGATATTATTGCACTTAGCATAAGCATTGCTGTTTGTTTGTCTATTTCGATATTTTCTCTTCTAAATATTTCATAAAGTAAAGTTGATGTACAACCATAAGGTTTTGCCATATAATATAAAGGAGATATTGTTTCAAATGATGCTATTCTATGATGGTCTATAACTCCCATTACTTCTGCTTTTTCTCTTCCATCTACACTTTGTTCTTTTTCATTGTGGTCTACTAATATAACTTTTTGTCCTTCTACTACTTCCCCAATTTTTCTAGGAGCCTCTACTCCTAAGTGATTTAAAATATATTCAGTTTCTTTATTTAATTCTCCTAATCTTACTGCTTCTGCATCTAATCCATAATGTTTTGCTAGCGTTTCGGTAACTAAGCTTGAACATATTGAATCTGTGTCAGGGCTTTTATGTCCAAATATTAATACTTTTTCCATATAATCTTGTCCTTTCTTTTTATATTCGTACACATTATACATTTAAAAGCTTATATTGTCAAATGGAAAAATTACTCATGATTTATCAATCATCAATTCCATAAAATACTCTTAAAACTTCTTTATATCCTGGAAATTTTATATTTTGTATATAGTCAATAACTTCTTGCACATTATATTCTACATATAGTTGTTTATATTCTACTTCATTTTTATGGATATTTAATATTCCATAAGGTGCTTGATTCGTTTTTTTTGGGCATCCTAATGCACCCGGATTTATATATGTTTTTCTGTTCTTAAAATTGTAAACTTCTCTGTGAGTGTGCCCATATAGATATATGTCAGCATCTATGCCACTAAACATTATTTCATTTTCTTCCACATTAGCTTTTTTAATGTGTTTTCTAAAATTTCCATCTTCATCCATTGGATAGTGAACAATGTAAATTTTATTTCCTTCTATTTCGCATGTTATTTCTTTTGGTAATTTTGATATAAATTCTATTGATGAGTCACTTAGCTCTTTTTTTATCCATTCATTTCTCTGTAATTGTTCATCACTTACTTTTATTCTTTCATCGTGCACCACTTTAGGCATGCCCTCAATTATGTACCTTTCGCGGTTTCCTCTTACTGTAATTACTTTTTGTCCTAAATTTATTATTTCTTTTACTACTTCTTCTGACATTGGAGCTCCGCCCCACTAAATCTCCCATACATATTATTTTATCTATTTTTTCTTTTTCTAATTGTTTCAAAACTGCATCTAATGCTTTTTTATTTCCATGTATATCTGAAATTAATCCAATTTTCATAAAACTCACTTCTTTAATTATAATTTATATAAATTATATACTAATATTACTTTTTTGTAAATATGAGCCCCTACATATGTTTAAATAGATTTTAAGTTCACCAAATCTTTGGAAGTGAACAACTTTTCTTTGTCTTAGATATCTAAGAACATCAACAACATCTGGATTATCTCTACATAGGTCAATCAATTTTTCATAAGTAGCTCTAGCTTTTTGTTTAGCAGCTAAATCTTCTTGTAAGTTAGCAATAGGGTCACCTTTAGCAGCTATATATGCAGCAGTAAAAGGTACACCATTAGTGAATTTTTAATTTATTAATTTTTATATTCAATACTTTTTTTCTCTAGTAGCTTAAAATCACAACTTAAATCTTTATAAAATTTAGACATTTTACTTTTATTCGATTTAGTAACTATATTGTAAAGCTTTTCTGATTTATCCAAAATTTTTTGCTTGTTTTCTGTTTTATTTATATACGAATATTGTTCCGAAAGCAATCTTTTATACCCATAGCTTTTGCTTTTAATGTCTAATAGATAGACACATTCTTGAGGTACAGGTATCATATCTGAAAATCTAATAATACCTAAATCATTTTTTGTTTTTATATTTATTATCCTAAAGAAAGTTAAATTATCCTTATAAGTTTTATGTTTTTGTTTCGGAGAAAATAGAGGTGCAAAGTAATAATGTTCTTCAACAACTATTACAACTCCTATGTATGGTCTTTTCTGATTTTTATTATATGCAATATGTTTATCAAATTGGCTTAAATAATTAATGTAATTATCGTCTATAATATAAAAATTTAATTTTCCTAATTTTATTTTCTTATTGTTTTTCATAAATTCCTCCGTTTATAAATATAAGGGAGATACTTTTTATAGTATCCCCCTAATTTTTCAGGAAACTCGTTTATAGTTAAACTAAAGGCTCGTTTCTAACCTAATGTTCAATAGGATATTCGTTTATAGAATTTGCATCCTAAAGGCTCATATCTAACCTAATGTTTAAATTGCACTTGTTTATGAAATTAATCAAAGGTTTGTGCTAACCTAGTTTATTTGATAAATTGCTTTATCAATATTAGTATATTCATTATACTATATTTTATTTACAAAATCAAGACTTTAAATGATTTATTTTTTAGAAAATTCTTACAAAAATATAAAGACTATTTAATTATTATCTTTGTTGTCTTTATTTTCAGAATTGCATGGAGTTATAAGCTTAGCGTTAGTAGTTCCATCATTCATCATAAAACATCTTTTTTGTAATAATAAATCTTGAACATTTCTTAAAGCTTCACCAAATCTTTGGAAGTGAACGACTTCTCTTTGTCTTAGATATCTAAGAACATCAACAACATCTGGATTATCTCTACATAGGTCAATCAATTTTTCATAAGTAGCTCTAGCTTTTTGTTCGGCAGCTAAATCTTCTTGTAAGTTAGCAATAGGGTCACCTTTAGCAGCTATATATGCAGCAGTAAAAGGTACACCAGCAGCAGAACTTGGATATACGTCTACACCATGGTCTGTGTAATATTCTCCTAAACCTGCTTTTTCTATTTCTTCAATAGTTGCATCTTTAGTAAGTTGATGAACTATAGTTCCAACCATTTCTAAGTGTGCTAATTCTTCAGTTCCAATATCATTTAAAACTGCTTTTGATCTAGTATCTGGCATTCCAAATCTTTGAGATAAATATCTAAGAGAAGCAGCAAGTTCTCCATCAGGACCACCATATTGTGAAAT